>JAFLLC010000014.1:37685-87769 GCA_019162745.1 Deltaproteobacteria bacterium
CCGGCTGCAGCTGTTTCAGCTGGCAACATCCCTGCGGCAGCCGTACAGGAAGCACATACTGGCCGGCAACTCCTTAACCCCGAACAGCAGCTTGAAAAGGGCCGGACGGGTGGTGAACCGGTTATTGTCAAAGAAATGGCAACATCGCTGCAGAGTATCGCATCTGCCAGTGAAACTACGTTGGGTTCAGACACTCCGCAAAGCGGCGACAGCAATCAGATGCTGGAGCAGCAGATGCGCGGGCAGTTGAGCACGGAGCATCAGAAAGTCACAGCACTCCCTGCCAAGGAGGTTCCGGCTGAATCTGTCCGTCAGGACATCCCGGAACAGGTTATGCATCAGGTAAAAGAGCGCTTGCTGCAGCACGAACTGAAACCAGGGAGTCAGCAAATTACGCTGACGCTTTCACCTGACAGCCTGGGTGAATTGAAAATGAACCTGAATCTTCAGGGGCAAAAACTTTCGGTAGAAATTTTAACTGAAAACCGGACGGTGCGGGATGCTATTGTACTGCATGCCGACGCACTCAAGGAATCGCTGGCACGGCAAAACATCACAATGGAGTCCTTTGACGTAACTACCGGAGGCAAAGGTTCGGGAGGTCAGGGGCAGAACCAGAATGCCTGGCGTGAACTGGCCAAAGGGCAGCAACAGCAGCAGCTCTGGTCATCACCGCGCGGTTACAACACCGCACAGACTGATCTCCCCTCAGGCCACGGAGCGTATCAGAGGGAGCAGGGGCAGACAATGCTCGATATTCATTATTGAAAGCGAGGTGACAAAATAATGGTAAGTACAGTAACTTCAACTACCGACACAACCGCAGCGGCAGCGGCGATGAAAAAGTCAGTCGGAATGGATAAAGATGATTTCATGAAGCTTTTTGTTGCTGAATTGCAGTATCAGGATCCATTGGAGCCTTTAGATTCAAGCGCCATGCTGGACCAGCTTTCCCAGTTGTCTCTGGTGGAACAGTCATACAACAGCAACACCGCATTGAATAATCTGCTGACGGCACAGAACAACTCCATCAGCCTGACCGCCGTTTCATTCATCGGCAAGGATGTCAAGGCAAACGGCAACAGCGCATCATTTGACGGCACCGTGTCGACAAATCTGCAGTTCAATCTGCCGCTTGCGGCGTCATCGACGCAGGTTTCAATCGTTAATAGTTCCGGTCAAACCGTCAGAACTGCGGCACTCGGATCAAGCGGCGCTGGTGAAAACAGCTTCTCCTGGGACGGCCATGACAATAGCGGCGCTTTGCTTCCAGCAGGAGCGTACACTTTTAGCGTCAGTGCCACGGCAGCAGATGGCAGCTCTCTGGCTGCGACAACCTACACCACCGGCAGGATCGATGGAGTCGACCTTTCCGGCAGCACACCGGTACTGGCAGTAGGTGCTGTTTCGGTAGCATTGGGTGATGTCATCAGTATGGGGGTGTAACAGACAATGATTGATCAGATTTTTATTCCGAATCCGGTTCAGCCGGGCAGGATCGACCGTCCGCAACCGTATAAACCGGCCGCCGGCCAGACTTCTAACTCGCCGTTTGCCCAGGTTCTGGATCAGAAGCTTCCGACTCAAGGGGTCAAGTTTTCACAGCACGCCCAGGATCGACTCCGGGCACGCAACATAAATTTTTCAGCCAATGATCTTGCCAACCTTGAAGGGGCTGTCAACAGCGTCGCCCAAAAAGGGGGGAAGGAATCGCTGGTAATGATGGGTGATTCAGCGCTGGTAGTAAGCATCAAGAACCGCACCGTGGTGACCGCCATGGACCGGGCCCAGATGAAGGGGAATGTCTTTACCAACATCGATTCAGCAGTGATTATTTAAAAACGCAGCAGGGCTGGTCCTCCGAGAGGAAGCCCCGAAACGCCGATCGATTGACGCGTTTCACACAAACCAATTCTCTCACACGTACAAGGAGGCAACACAATGAGTATCACATCCGCAATGTTTACCGGCGTATCCGGCCTGCTGGCCAACGCAGAAGGCATCAACGTCATCGGCAACAACCTCGCCAACGTCAACACCGTCGGTTTTAAAAGTGGCCGCATGCTCTTTTCCGACATGCTTTCCGCCAATATCGGCAACGAGTCGCAGATTGGTCGCGGTACACAGATCCAGAAGGTGGATAATATCTATAGCCAGGGGTCATTTGAAACGACCGAGGCGGTAACCGACCTGGCTATACAGGGTAACAGCTTTTTTGCCGTTATGGATCCGAACGCCACGGCACCGGTCAACCAGAATGGCGCCATGCTGACCCGTGCGGGTGCTTTCCGTCTGGACAGCAACTTCACCCTGATAAATCCTGATGGATATCTGGTTCTGGATACCGCAGGTAATCCTATCAAATTCAGTGACAACGCAGCAGGAATTACCACTGCAAACACCGCGATCACTACGGCATATACCCCTCCCGCTACGGCTTATAACACTCAGGCCGGGACTGTAAATACTGCCGCCGGCACGCTTGTGACTGCAGTGGCAGCAGGTACAGTTGCAGAGGTAGCCGCTGCAGCTGCAATCCAGACAGCAACTGCAGCTGCACAAACAGCCGCTACTGCAGCTACTGTAGCTCCCAGTGCAGCCACCATTGCTGCTGCCGAAGCAGCATTTGCCACACTGACGTCAACGACCGCAGCCAACGGCGCTATCCTGGCTACAAATTTTGCCGCAGCTTTCACCACATTTGATACGGCGCTTGCTACGGCAAATACGGCAAATACGGCCGCCATGACTACGGCAGCAGCTCCAATAGCAACTGCAGAGGCTTTATTGGGAACTGCAAACGGTCTGGCGTTCAGCAAGATAACCAGTATCGATCCCAGCGGCCTGGTTACCTATCTGGGTAAGGATGGTATCACGACAAACTACTATAACACCTCCGGGCAGGTCGGTGTTGCCGCCAATGCTTCTAATGCCACGACCGTACAACGGTTGGCGGTCGTTTCGGTTGCCAACCCCGGCGGTCTTGAAAAAGCCGGCGGCACGCTTTTCCGACCGACAACTTCATCCGGTATCTCCTCTGCGGCATTCACTTTGGCAACCAATTCTGCCAATGGCAGCAGTGAAAAGATCTACACGAACTCACTGGAACAGAGCAACGTGGATATGGCCGCTCAGTTCGTCAAAATGATCCTGACCCAGCGGGCTTACTCCGCTAACTCCAAGACCATTACCACGGCGGATGAGATGACGCAGGAAGTCCTGAATCTGAAGCGGTAATTCGGCCGTAAGCAGAAATTGAAGGGCGGAGGCGTTTCCCTATTTTGGGATGCGCCTCCGTAACCGTTTAAACAGTTGCAAAAACAGTCGATTCGTTTTACATAATGCAATGAATAATTAATCCATTGAATTTATTATCCATTCGCGGAGGATTGGCATATGGCCAAGGAAGAGCAGGCACCGTCAGAAGAGGCCGCTGAAGGCGGCGGCAAGAAGAAAAAGATGATCATCATTATCGGTGCGGCAGTAGCGGTAGCGATAATCCTGGGCGTTGTTGCCTTCATGATGCTGGGCAAAGACGACAAGAAAGCTAAAAAAGAGGGTGAAGCAGCTCAGACCGAAGGTGCAGCCGCTGGCGCGCATGGCGCTCCGGCAGAGGCTCCGGCAGCCGGCGGCCATGGCGGCGCTGCTGCAGGTGGGGCGGCAAGTCCTGCCGCCAATATATTCCCGCTGGAGCCCTTTATCGTTAATATCTATGACGGCCAGGAACTCCGCTATCTCAAGGTCAAAGTTGAGCTGGAAATGGTCGGCCCAGCTGTAAAGGGTGAAATCGAGGGGAGGTTGGCGCCGATCCGGGATTCTGTCCTGATCTTGCTCAGCGCGAAAACTCTTCAGGATATTCAGGATGTGCAGGGAAAAAACGCGCTCAAGGACGAAATCCTCGGGGCAATCAATAAGAATATTCCTCCCGGTAAGATCTCCAAGGTATATTTCACCGATTTCGTGGTTCAATAGGTACCGCGGTGGCAGCAATGGAAAAGATCCTCTCAAAAGCAGAAATCGAAGCGCTGCTCAACGCCGTCTTTGAAGGTCGCATAGAACCTGAAAAGGAGCTCGCCAAAGCAGAGGGATCGGTTGCAACCTACGACCTGGTCAACGCCGATTCCCACAAGGGGTTTGTCCCTAATCTAGATATCATTTACGACAGTTTTATCCGCTACAACCGTGTCAATCTCTCCAACCGCCTGCGCAAATCAGTTGAAATAAAAAAAGTCGGCGCCCGTTCCTATAAATTCGATGATTTTCTTCAGACGCTGCCGTCGCCGGTCTGCATGGGCATTTTCAAGATTGAGCCGCTCAAGGGGGCCGCTCTGATCTCTTTTGACAGTACCCTCGTACTGTCACTTGTTGACAGCCTTCTGGGCGGAACCGGCAGTGCGAAGGTCCCCCTTGCCAATCGCATGTTTACCTCGATTGAAATTCGTCTGATGGAAAAGATTGTCGGAGATGCGCTCCAGGATCTGGAAAAGGCCTGGGCGCCGTTGTATGCCACACGTATGAACCTGCTGCGGATGGAAATGAACCCGCGTCTGCTTAATATCGTGCCGCCTGAATATCAGATCGTGACCATGACCCTCAAGATCCAGATTGACGATGTCTCCGGCAATATGATGTTTGCAGTACCGTTCATGACCATCGATCCGATCCGGGACAAGCTCAAGACCGGTATGCAGTTTGACCTGATGGCGATCGACCCGCAGTGGTCATTCCGTCTTTCTTCCGAGATACTGGAGGCACCGATGGAGACAACCGTTGAAATGGGAAATGCCAGCATCACCCTGCGCGAACTACTTGACCTGGCCCCGGGTGATACCATCATGCTTGATAAGGCCTGTTCAAGCGAAATGGTCGTCAAGGTCGAGGGGATTCCCAAGTATTTCGGGATTCCGGGCATCAAGCATGGCAACAAAGCGATTCAAATCAGCAAGATTTGCGATAAGAGGGGGCAGTAGTGAGTGATACGCCTGAAGATAACCAAACGCCGCTTGACAAGAAAAACCTCGACTTCATTCTTGATATCCCGTTGCAGGTGACTGTCGAGCTGGGGAGAACCAAGCTGCTGGTCAAGGATATTCTGCAGCTTAATCAGGGCGCGGTCGTTGAGTTAACCAAGCTGGCCGGAGAGCCGCTGGATATTTTTGTCAACTCCAAACTGGTGGCTCGCGGTGAAGCGGTCGTCGTCAACGAAAAGTTCGGTGTCCGCCTTGTGGATATCGTCTCTCCTAACGAGCGGGTGGAGAAAATCCTGTGAAAGGTGCGGCCACCGCACTTCTTTTACTCCTACCCGTTACAGCATCGGCTGCCGAGAGTTCCGGACAGCAGTTCAGTTTTCTGGCAAGCCTTCTGCAAATGATCGCTGCCCTGGCACTTGTTATCGGCCTTATCCTGATTATATGGCATTTTTCCGGCAAGCTGCTGAGAGGGATACCGGCCGGACAGCATCTGCTTTCAAAGCATATCCGCCTGGTAGAAACCCGTTATCTCGGGCCGAAAAAGTCTCTTTTGCTGGTTGAGATTGGGGGGGAATACCTGCTGCTGTCAAGCAGCGAAGCAGGCCTGACACTTATCAAGCAGATCGACATGCTGGAAGAGATCGAAGTTATCGAAGAAAAGACGGATCAGAGTCATTTTGACAAACTAATGACTCGATTGAGACAGACATCATGAGTACCGCCATGACAACAAGGCACCTCACAAAACGCACCATTATCTTCAGCCTGACCGCCCTGCTGCTGGCGGCCGGTGCCGTGGCATATGCCGAGCCGATTCCGTTTCCGGCGCTTAATATCGGGGTCGGCACCGCTACCAAGCCGAATGACGTTGCGGTCACGGTGCAGATCTTCCTGCTGCTGACGATCATGTCGCTCGCTCCAGGGCTGCTGATCATGACGACTTCATTCACCCGCATCTCCGTCGTACTCTCCTTTCTGCGCACCGCAATGGGAACCCAGGCGGCTCCTTCCAACCAGATTATTCTGGCGCTATCGATGTTTCTGACGTTCTTCATCATGACGCCGGTCTGGCAGCAGATCAACAAGGATGCCTACCAGCCGTGGAAGGCACAGCAGATCAGTCAGGAGCAGGCGATGGAGCGGGCCGTCAAACCGGTGCGCTCGTTCATGCTCTCCCAGACGCGGGAAAAAGATCTCGCACTCTTTGTGAGCCTGTCCAAGCTGCAGCGGCCGAAAAATGCCGCAGATATTCCGACCCTTACCATCATCCCGGCCTTTATGATTTCGGAACTGCGGACTGCGTTCCAGATCGGATTTTTGATCTATATCCCCTTTATCGTTGTTGATATGGTTGTAGCATCGGTGCTGATGTCGATGGGGATGATGATGCTGCCGCCGGTCATGATATCGCTGCCGTTTAAAATACTGCTCTTTGTTCTGGTCGATGGGTGGGGGCTGGTAATCGGTTCACTCGTAAAAAGTTTTGAATAGGTAACCTATAATGACTCCCGAATTAGTCGTACAACTTGCCCGGCGCAGTTTTGAAGCCACGATCCTGCTGGCTGCGCCGCTCCTGATCGCCAGCCTGGTCATCGGCCTTATCATCAGTATCTTTCAGGCTGTCACCTCTATCAACGAGGCGACGCTGGCCTTTGCCCCGAAAATCGTCGCCGTCATGGTCGCCATGATCATTTTCTTCCCCTGGATGATGAGCTACATGAGCGATTTTACCCGTGAGATATATTCTTTCATCGCTACCATGAGGCGTTAGCCTCCCATGTTCCCGCTACTCCCCTTTCCATCCCCACGCGAAGTCATTTTTTTCATGCTGGTGTTAAGCCGTGTCGCGGGCATATTTGCCGCACTGCCGGTTTTCGGCGGCCGCACGGTGCCGACCCGTATCAAGGTGGTCGTCGTATTCATGATTACGCTGGTCTGCTTTCCGACTCTCTCGGTAGCGATCCCCCAGGTGCCGCCGGATGTTTTCAGCCTCGCCCTGCTGGCTCTCAGCGAAGTTATGGTCGGCCTGACGCTGGGATTCATCACCCAGATCATCTTTGCCGCAGTCGAATTCAGCGGCCAGATCATCGGCATGCAGATGGGTTTGACAATTTCATCGATCATAGATCCATCCAGAGGCACGCAGGTCCAGATCATGTCAGTCGTCCAGACACTGTTTGCAACCCTGATGTTTCTGTCGCTTAACATTCACCACCTGTTTATCCGGGCCATTATGGACAGCTTCAGGGTGGTCCCGCTCGGGGGGTGGCACCTGAGCGGGGAGCTGGTCAACTTTCTCGTCATGCGCACCGCTGATATTTTCATCATCGGTATCCGTCTGGCCGCGCCGGTCATGGTTGCCCTGCTCCTTACCACGGTAGCGCTCGGCATCATGGCCCGGGCCTTTCCGCAGATGAATATCTTCATGATCAGCCTGCCGCTCAACGTCGGACTGGGGATGGTAATCCTCGGGATGACTCTGACCATATTCTTCCACGTTCTCGAGGTCTCCTTCAGTAATCTTTCCGGCCAGATAGCTGCGCTTTTCCGGCTTATGGCAATGGGGGGATGACCTATGGCTGAAGATTCGGACAAACACTCCAAAACAGAACAGCCAACCGGTAAAAGGCTCGAAAAGTCGCGCGAAGACAGTCCGCCGCCGATGAGCCAGATGCTGACGTCCTCTCTCACCCTGCTTACCGGTATCGTCAGCCTCTATATCTTCGGCAGCTTCATGATGGATGGCCTCAAACAGAGTACTGTCAAGATCCTGTCAACCATAGGCACCTTTCAGCTTACCGAAGCAAACCTCTACGTCCTGCTCCTTAAACTGTTTGGGACCGTTGTACTGCTGCTGGCTCCAATTATCGTAACAATCATAGCCACCGCCGTCCTTTCCAAGCTGGTTCAGGACAACGGCAGGTTTGAGTTCCAGACATCACGAATGAAAATTAGTTTTGACAAGCTCAATCCGCTGAACGGTTTCAAGCGGCTCTTTAACAAAGATGCCCTGGTTGAGATGCTGAAATCGCTCCTCAAACTCCTGGTCGTTGCCTGGATAGCTTATGGGGTGGTGCGCGATGAAATGCAGAATATCACCTTTTTGGCGGAGGCTGATATTCAGACGATCTTCGATTTTGTCGGCCACATCTCTTTCAAGATCGTTATTCACACCTGCGGCATTCTGATCGTTCTCGGCCTGTTTGACATGCTTTATGTCAAGTGGCAGCATACCGAAAAGCTCAAGATGACCAAGCAGGAGGTCAAGGACGAGCATAAAGAATCCGACGGCAACCCTGAGACCAAGGGTAAAATCAAGAGGATGCAGTTTCAGATGGCGCGTCGCCGGATGACCAAAATTATCCCGCTGGCCGACGTGGTTATCACCAACCCGACCCACTTTGCTGTCGCGCTCAAATATGACCGGCAGAAGATGGTCGCGCCGGTTGTCCTCGCCAAGGGTATGGATATCATGGCAGAGGCGATCAAAAAAATCGCCCGTGAACACAGTATCACTCTTGTGGAAAACCGTTTCCTTGCCCGTGAACTCTATGATCAGGTGAAGGAAAACGAACCGATACCGGAAGCGCTCTACGCGGCTGTTGCCGAGGTGTTGGCGTATGTCTACAAGTTGAAGGGGAAGGTTTGAGCTGTTATCTATTGGTGGAGAGTCGATAAGGGACGTGAAATGATACAGATTATAGCAACTATTTTGTCAGCGGCACTCTTTTTAAGCATCGGCGCCTGTGGAAAGAGTGATTCAAAAAAAGATGTTTCCAAACCCCCGGTGGCCGTAGAGGTGCGAGCAGCTTCGTTCAACAACGTATCGGATGGTATCGAGGTGACCGGCAGCCTGGAACCAAAGTTCTCGGTAGAGGTAAAAACCCAGATTCCAGGGCTGGTCAGGCAGGTCATGGTCTCCGAGTGGGTGCATGTCAGGAAGGGCCAGTCGCTGGTCCTTATTAATGTTCCGGAAGCCGAGGCCCAGGTCAAGCGAGCGGAGGCAGGGGTCGCCTCGGCCAGAGCGAATCTTGCTGAGGCCCGGGTGGCGTCCAACCGTGCTGACCGGGAGCGGGATCGTTCCCTCAAGCTGAAAGAGTCCGGACTGGCGACACAGCAGGCGGTTGATGATGCCCGGAGTGAAACAGAGGCTGCCAAAGCGCGGGTTGCCGCCGCTGCTGCCCAAATCCGTGTTGCCGAAGAAGATCTGCGTCAAGGTATAGCCCGCCGGGCAAAAGGGAGCGTCGTCGCACCTATCGACGGGATAGTCGCGTTGCGGGATGTTAATGTCGGTGATCTGGCCAGTGATGCCGCTGCTGCCAAGCCGATTTTTCGCATCGTGGATAACCGCCTGCTCAATCTGACAGTCACGGTTTCTTCAGTTGATTCCGGGCGGGTCAAGGTTGGCCAGTCGCTGGAGTTTGCTGTCGATTCTCAGCCTGGTCGTACGTTTACCGGCAAAGTCATGTATATCAACCCCGAGCTTTCTTCGACAGACCGTTCATTGAAGGTTATCGCTGAAGTGGGTAACACTCCCGGAGACCTCAAAGGGGGGATGTTTGCCAAAGGGCACATCATTACCGGGGTACGTTCAGAGGTGTTGCAGGTGCCGCGCAACGCGGTTGGCGCTTTTGATACGCAGGCAAAAAAGGGAAGTTTATTTATCGTCGAAAACGGAGTCGTCCGCAAGCGGGAGATACTGAGTGGCGCCGTAAATGGTGACATGGTCGAGGTTGTTTCAGGGCTTAAGCCGGGTGAACAGTATGTGGTCCGGGGCGGGTTCAACCTGAAAGATGGCGATAAGGTCGCAGTAGCTGCGGTAAATTAACCACAAGGACGCATTATGATACTCTCCAATACCTCCATAAAGCGCCCGATCTTTGCCACGGTCATGATTCTGGCCCTGGTTGTACTCGGCATTTTTTCCTATCGCCGCCTGTCGGTAGAGATGTTCCCCAATGTAGAGTTTCCGGTTGTCTCGGTTGTCACGGTTTTCGCCGGCGCCTCGCCGGAAACGATCGAACGGGAGCTTTCCAAGCGTATCGAGGAGACGGTTAATCAGATCGCCGGAGTGAAGCATGTCTTTTCCACCTCGCGCGAGGGGGTCTCGACGGTTGTGATTGAGTTCCGTCTGGAGGAGAAGGTCAACGATGCGGCTCAGGAGGTGCGTGCCAAAATTGCCTCCATACGTGGGACGCTCCCTGAATCCATCGAAGAACCGATCATTCAGAAGCTTGACTTTAATGCTGCGCCGATTGCGGCGCTGGCGATCGAGTCCGCGACAATGTCACCCCGTGAGTTGACAACACTGGTGGAGAAGAAGGTTAAAAAACGCTTCGAGAGTGTCACCGGCGTCGGTAAGGTGGATATGGTCGGCGGGCAGAAGCGCGAGGTCAATATAGATCTCGACCCGGCCAGAATGGATGCGCTCAAGCTGGGGGTCAACGATATCGTTGCCGGCATCCGTTCCGAGAATACCAACACTCCGCTTGGTCGCATAACGCGCGGTTCGGCAGAATATCCACTGCGGATTGAAGGTAAGCCGGAGCGGGCCGATCAGTACCGCCGGATGACCGTGGCCCAGAGGGGCGGCCGCCCTATCACTCTGGGCGAGGTTGCAGAGATACGTGACGGCATTGAAGAAAAACGCAGATTGGCGCTGGTAAACGGCAAGCCTGCCATCGGCCTGGATATATACAAGCAGTCAGGCGGCAATCAGGTCGAGCTGGTTGATACGGTCAAAAAGGTCATGGCCAAGGTGCAGCAAGAGCTGCCGCCCGGAGTGACTCTTTCACTGGTACGCGACGGCTCGATCATGACGCGCGAGTCGCTGGCCGACGTCAAGGAGACCCTGCTGATCGGCGGCATCCTGACGGTGCTGATAGTTTTCTGCTTCATCAACTCCTGGCGCTCGACGGTGATTACCGGTGTGACCCTGCCGATTTCGGTTGTCTCCACGTTTATCATCATGAATGCGCTCGGCATGACGCTGAACGTCATGACCCTGATGGCTCTTTCTCTCGCCATCGGCATGCTGATTGACGATGCCATCGTCGTGCGGGAGAATATCGTCCGCCACCTGGAGATGGGTAAGGACCATATGGAGGCGGCCCGCTTCGGCACGTCGGAGATCGGCCTGGCGGTTTTTTCCACCTCCATGTCGATCGTTGCGGTGTTTATACCGGTGGCTTTCATGAAGGGGATCGTCGGACGTTTTTTCTACCAGTTCGGTATCAGTGTCGCCTTTGCCGTGCTTGTCTCACTGTTCGTTTCGTTCACCCTCGATCCAATGCTTTCCTCCCGCTGGCATGACCCCTCGATTCACCTGCAGGGGAAGCGGAAGGGAATCGCCCGCTACCTGGAAAAGTTCAATTCCTGGTTTGACAGGAGTGCCGACAGATACCGGGGGGCTATCGCCTGGGCTCTGGATCACCGCAAGAGTGTCATGGCGCTTGCCTTTACCGCTTTTGCCGCCGGGCTGTTTATTTTCAGCACCCTGGAGTCATCTTTCATGTCCCCGTCAGACAAGGGTGAGTTTCAAATCTCCTTCAAAACCGCACCGGACGCCTCAATAGTTGAAACCGAGAATCGCCTGAATGCCGTCATCGCGGCTGTCAAAGTTGCCCCGGAAGTAGACCATACCTATGCCACTATCGGCGCCGGAGACAGCGGCACGGTGCGGGACGGACTGCTGTATGTGAAGCTCAAGGAGCGAAAATCGCGGAGCAAGAACCAGTTTTTGCTGCAGCGGGAAGTGCGGGAGCGCCTGCAGAAGGTGGCGGGGATCACCTTTTCCATCGAAGAGGTCGGGCAGATCGGCGGGGCGCAGAAACCGCTCAACGTCAATCTCAAGGGTGACGATCTGACAGTTCTTAAAGGGCTTGGAGCGCGCCTGAAAGAGGAACTCTACAAAGTGCCGGGCATCGTTGACCTTTCGATGACCCTGGAGAACGACATCCCCGAGTACCGCCTGAGGGTTGATCGCGATAAAGCGCTGTCGGCCGGTGTTACAACGGGTGATATCGTCGCTGCGATCAGCCGCCTGGTTGGCGGGGAGGCTGTTTCGACCTTTGAGGATGAAGACGGCGATGCGGTTAATCTCCGCGTGCGCCTTCCGGTTGGTCTGCGGGAAAATGCGGCTCAGATCCTGGATCTGAACGTATCAGTGCCTGACGGGGGCGGCGGCATCAAACTGATACCGCTCTCCAGCCTGACCAGCACGGTCGTGGCAGCCTCGCCGACCGAGATAAACCGGCGCGATCTTGCCCGGCAGGTAACCGTCAGCGCCAATCTTGACCGGTTGCCGGTCGGTACGGCGGCCAAGTATGTCGAGGAGGCTTCCAAAAAGATCAATATGCCCCCAGGTTATTCGGTCAACCTCTCCGGTGAGGCCGAAGATATGGCAGAATCGTTCGGTTACATGGGGGAGTCGCTGCTGCTGGCGGTGCTGCTGGTTTACCTGATACTGGCTGCCCAGTTTGAATCGTTCTTCGAACCGCTCGCGATTATGCTTTCCCTGCCGCTCTCGATCGTCGGTATGGCCGGTATGCTCAAACTGACCGGCGACACGATTAATATCATGTCGCTGATCGGCCTGATCATGCTGATGGGGCTGGTGACCAAGAATGCAATTCTGCTCGTCGATTATGCCAAGGTCCTTCAGCGCAGGGACGGCATGGCGCGCCGTGAAGCGGTTATCCTGGCCGGCCGCACCCGTCTGCGGCCGATCATCATGACGACATTTGCGATGGTTTTCGGCATGATGCCGCTCTTCCTTGGTCTTGGCGCCGGAGCCGAAGGGCGCGCTCCGATGGCCAGGGCTGTGGTTGGCGGCCTGTTAACTTCAACCCTGCTGACACTGCTGGTGGTGCCGGTCATGTACACGCTGATGGACGATCTGGGGAGTTGGCTGAAACAGAAATGGAAAGGGCATAATGCCTGAAATCCCGAAGATTCTCTTTGATTCATTCGGCAGTGGCAGCTTTGTATCTTCATGGCGTTTCGACGGCTATGTCAAAACCGTTACAGCCGCCTGCGCCAGCGAGGTGATCGACGTTCTGAATCAGGTAGAACGGGCCGCTGCTGTCGGACTGTATGCGGCAGGGTTTGTCGCCTACGAAGCCGCAGCCGCATTCAATCCGGATCTCCCCTCCGCTCCGCCGGTTGAAGGGCTGCCGCTTGCCTGGTTTGCCCTCTTTCGGGAACGGCATAACGTCGATGCGGCTTCGGGACTGACTGCTGCTTCTGCCGACGTCCTGCTCGAGCCTGCTAAAAGTATTGAAGAGTACAGCGGGGACTTCGAGCAAATTCGCGACTACATTGCCGCTGGGGATTGCTATCAGGTCAATTACACCTTCCCTCTGGAGGGCGCTTTCAACGGAAATTTGCAAGAACTGTACGCACGGGTCGGTGTCGCACAGCGTGCTCCGTTTTGTGCCTGCCTCGACACCGGTCATTTCACTATTCTCTCCGCTTCGCCGGAGCTGTTCTTTTCGCTGAAGGATGGCAAAATTACCACCCGACCGATGAAGGGAACCACATGTCGCGGTCACTCGACTGATGAGGACTTCGCCGCTATCGAAAAGTTGCGGGAGAGCCGTAAGGAGAAGGCTGAGAACCTGATGATCGTGGACCTGCTGCGCAACGATCTCGGCATCGTGGCGGAGGTCG
Source organism: Deltaproteobacteria bacterium (assembly GCA_019162745.1). Lineage (GTDB taxonomy): Bacteria > Desulfobacterota > Desulfuromonadia > Geobacterales > Pseudopelobacteraceae > JACRCG01. Next base: position 51,326 of record JAFLLC010000014.1, read on the forward strand.
GTTCCGTAACGGTAGAATCCCTGTTCGCGGTGGAAACATATCCGACCGTCCACCAGATGACCTCCACTGTTTCTGCCCGGCTGCGCGCCGGTACAGGTTTAACGGATATTTTCCGAGCACTGTTTCCGTGCGGTTCGGTGACCGGAGCGCCAAAACGCCGCAGTATGGAAATAATATCCGAGCTTGAAATCGCCCCGCGTGGGATCTACTGCGGTGCGATCGGCTGCGTCGCCCCCGGCGGTGAGGCAATTTTTTCAGTCGCTATCCGCACCCTGCTGTTTGATGCGCACAATAATAACCTGACGATGGGGGTTGGAAGCGCTGTCACCTGGGATTCGGAAGCTTCGTCAGAATATGCCGAATGCTTGACTAAAGCAGTCTTTGTCAATCACCATACCCCGGATTTTCAGCTGATTGAATCGTTGCGACTGGAGAATGGTTCCTATACACATTTGGGTAGGCATATCGCTCGACTGGCAGACTCTGCAGAATATTTCGGATTTATCTGCAGTCAGGAAAAAATACGTCAGGCGCTTTTAAGCCATATCCTTAAAACCCATGGACTTTGCAAGGTTCGTCTTACTTTGGCTGCAGATGGCAGCTTTGATATCTCTTCAGAACCACTGCTGGAGAATAGCGGTACGTTACGTGTCGCAGTCAGTCATATTACCGTTGATTCTCACGATAGCATGCGCTACCACAAAACTACCTGTCGCGAGTTATTTGATACTGCACGATTAACCCGCTCTGACTGTGATGACGTGCTGCTGCTCAATGAGCATGGCCAACTGACCGAGGGGAGCTACCATACCCTGATTGTAAAACTGTGCGGACGCATGTTGACGCCGCCTCTCGCCTGCGGCCTGCTTCCCGGGGTACTGCGGAGCGAATTGCTGGAACTGGGGGAAATTACCGAGCAGATCCTTTATCCAGAGGATCTGGAACGGGCTGATGAATTATGGTTGGTAAATTCGGTGCGCGGTTGGCGGCGTGGTGTCATTATTTGAAGGGAGAAGTCCGGTAATGAAATTTGTGTTTATGATGATCTTAGTTGCGCTCATGCCCGCCGTCTCTACCGCAGAAACCAGGGTGCTGACACTTGACCAGGCTATTACGATTGCGATGGAGAAGAACCGCAATATCGAAGGCGCGCGCGAGTATGCGAACTATGTCCAGGGAAAATATGTTGAGGAGCGGGCTGCCGCGCTGCCGCAGTTGTCTCTCAACGGCGCGGCGGTGCTCTCGAAGGACGAAAGTCAGGTAATAGCCGGAATCCCGGCTCAGCGCCAATTCGGGCGGTCGGTCGATCTGACGGTTTCCCAGCCGCTCTATACCTGGGGCAAATTGAGCGCTGCCCTCCGAGCCGCCGAGGTTGGGCTGAAAACCGCAGACCAGCAGTTGCGGCTGTATCGACAGGCTGCCTACCGTGATGTCGTGGCGGCTTATTACGATATCCAATTGTCCAGAGAATTGTACCGGTTGGCGCAGGAAAACAGGTCTCAGAAGCTGCGCCATCAGGGTGAAGCCACCCGCAAATTCAGTGCCGGAGTCGCGACAGACTATGACGTGCTGGCGGCTGAAGTCGCGGCTGAAAATACTCAGCCGGAAGTCATTCGCTCCGAGAATAACATTCGCATGGCTCGCGAGCGGCTCCGCTTTCTGCTCGCCATGGACATCGATGAGGTTGATGTCGCCGGGTCACTGGTTGCACCGGTGGAGAATAGAACTCTGCCGGCCGGTTATGCCGAAGCGGTGCAGATCGCCGCCAAGCGTCGTCCGGAGTTGTCCGACCTCCGTCTGCGTATCGGCATTTATGGTGAACTGGTAACGATCGCCGGTGCCGAAAATAAACCGCGCCTCGATCTGAAAGGCGGGGCCGGCTGGCACTGGGCACGCTTGGATGATCCCGGCCCGGCGCTGCACGCCGATGGACCGGCCTGGAACGTTGGGCTGCACCTGTCGTTCCCTTTTTTTGACGGATTCCGGACAAGCGGTAAGGTTGCCCAAGCCAGAAGCGACCTGCGCACAAAACAGATCGAAGAGGCCAAATTGCTGGATTCAATCGCCCTCGAAGTCCGTCAGGCTCAATTTTCATACCGCGAGGCGGCCGAGATTCTGAAAGCGCTTTCCGGTACTGTCAAACAGGCTGAGCGTTTGGTTCAGATGGCGGAAAAGGGGTATGAATTCGGCGTCAAGATCCGGCTTGAGGTTGATGATGCCCAGCTGAACCTGCTGCAGGCTATGAGCAACCAGGCCAGGGCAGAGCGCGACTTGCGCGTAGCCGAGGTCAATTATCTCTGGTCGATAGGGGTAGCGGGGGAGTAGCGTCCGGCTAAGTACTATCCTCTGTAACTACAATCCTTTTGACTCATTCCAGGCTGCGTGATACGTTAGACTATTATTTTTCAGCGGGAGAAACCAATGAGCATTGTTGTTGTCGGAACCGTAGCATTTGACACTGTTGAAACCCCTTTCGGAAGGGGAGAGAACGTTCTGGGGGGCTCAGCTACCTATTTTTCCACCTCGGCCAGCTTCTTTACCGATGTATCACTGGTTGCTGTTGTCGGAGAGGATTTCCCGGAAGAACACATCAGTTTTCTGCAGGGGCGCAACATCGATACGGCCGGTTTACAGCGCATCCCCGGCAAGACGTTCCATTGGAGCGGTCGCTACGGGTATGACCTTAACGAAGCCGAGACACTTGACACGCAACTAAACGTGCTGATGGACTTTCAGCCGGAGCTGCCGGAATCCTACCGCGATGCGGAATATCTTTTTCTGGCCAATATCGACCCCGACCTGCAGATGAAGGTGCTGGAACAGGTTCGTAAACCAAAGCTTGTGGCGTGCGACACGATGAACTTCTGGATCTCATCAAAGCCGGAAGCGCTGAAGAATGTGCTCAGGAAGGTTGATGTTGTTGTCATCAACGAAGGTGAAGCGCGGCAGTTTACCGGAGAAGCCAACCTGGTCAAGGCTGCGCGGCAGATCATTGAACTCGGCTGCAAGCGACTGGTCGTCAAGCGGGGAGAGTACGGCGTCCTGATGTTCACTGCCGACTCGGTTTTTGCCGCACCCGCTTATCCGCTGGAAGAAGTGTTCGATCCGACTGGCGCCGGCGACACCTTTGCGGGAGGGTTTATGGGGTATCTGGCAAATACCGGAGATCTGTCGGAGGAGGGACTTCGCCAGGCGATCGTCTTTGGCAGTGTTATGGCCTCTTTCAACGTAGAGGACTTTAGTCTTGACCGCATGAAGCGGCTTCAATACCAGGAAATAGAGGCTCGTTACAAACAATTCAAGGCGCTGACAAGCTTCAGGGATATCTTATACTGAGTGAGGGTTTGTCGGGTGATAACGCGCTTATCCTGTTTGTCGGGGCCAGGGACATGCATATAATGAAAACAGTTTTCAACTCCATAGCCGTAATGCTTCTGCTTCTGACCGTTTCCGGCTGTGTATCCGGGCGGGGGCAGACCTACTCAGAGCCGGATATGGCTTCCTATCATTATCAAATGGGCCTCTCCTATCTTGGAGAGCGTAATTATACCTCAGCACTGTTTGAACTGACGGAGGCTGAGAAGCTTGATTCCGATAACCCGGATGTCCTCTATAACCTCGGCATGGCCTTAATCGGGAAAAGACGGCCAGATCTTGCCGAGGCAAAATTTCTGAAAGCTATAACTCTAAAACCGAACTATTCTGTTGCGCGCAACGATCTTGGGGTCGCTTACCTTGATTTGAAACGCTGGGACAGCGCCATTTTGCAGTTCAAAATTGTGAAGGATGATCTCTTTTACGACAACAATGAAAATGCTTCCATCAATCTGGGGTTGGCCTATCTGGGAAAAGGTGATTACCCCAAAGCATTGGAAGTGCTGCAGGGTGTTGTTGCCATGAATCCGCGCAAACTTGAGGCGCGGCTTTCTCTGGGGCGGGTCTGGTTTGCCATGGACAAGAGCGAACAGGCGATTGCCGAATATAAAAATGCGCTTGGGATTTATCGTGATTATGGCGCGGCCCACTATTATCTGGGGCAGGCGCAGCTGAAGCTTAGCAGGATCGATGCGGCCCGTGCTTCATTTAAAGAGGCGGTACGGCTTATTCCTGACAATGAACTTGGTCGCGCCGCCCTTGGGTATCTGGACCTTCTTAAATGAGTGAGGTTAATGTGCCGGATACGGTTCCAACTTCGCCGGAAACTGCTGGCAGTTCACCGGGGGCGATTCTTCGCCGTTGCCGGGAGTTTCACGGCTTTACGCTTGAAGAAGCCTCTGAAACCACAAAAATCGGTATTTCCTACCTGAAAGCATTGGAGTCCGACCAGATTCATGAATTTGCCAATCAGGCCTACCTCAAGGGTTTTCTTCGTATTTACGCAACCTACCTCGGTCTGAACTCCGACGATGTGGCGCGTATGTATGGCAAGCTGTTTGGAGCTCAGGATGATAAATCGACTCCTGCCCGCGCGCCTGCGTCTCCGATCCGTCAGCCGCGACGTTTGATATCTATAAAAAAATTGTTGTTCCCGGCATTTTTACTGGCAATGATCCTGATTACCGCTACTTTCTTCAATCGCCCTCCACCCCCGCTGGTTCGTCAGCAGCAACCGGCTGCTGTAGTTGTATCCCCCCCGCCGGTTACAGCGGTCCAGGCCGTACAGAGCTCCGTGCGGGTCAAGAAGGAAGAGGCGAACATCCCTGTTCCCAAGGCAGAAGTACGTCCGCCAGAGCCACCTGTATATGAAGAACCGGTGGTATCTGTACGTCCGGCAGAAGCTGCCAAGGGATTTATTCTGAAAATCAAGGTTACCCAGAGCGGCACGCTGACGTCAACCGTTGACGACTCCGGGCCGCAACAGTACGATCTTGAAGTTGGAGATGTCATTGAGTGGAAGGCAGAAAAAAAAGTCACGCTGGAATTAAGCAATGCTGGTGGCGTAAACGTAGAACTGAACGGCAAGCCGTATAAGTCTCTCGGCCCTCCCGGTAAACCGGCTTATGTTGAACTGGATGCCGCCGGCGTAGCAGAGTAATTACGGTGCATTTTCACGCCCCTGTTGCCTGCTCTGCATGACGTAACAAAAAAAGAAAATCAGACACTTGACACTCATCCGCTCCATGCTAGACTTCCAATACTTCGAACCGGGCAGGAGAGCCACTGTGGAACAGGGATATAAACGGATACTGGTTGTGGATGATGAGGAAAACGCCAGGGTGGCGCTTTCTAAAATCCTTACCCATGATGGCTATGAGGTCTCTAGTGCCAGGAACGGGGTGGAAGCGCTCAATTATCTGCGCAGTAAAAATGTGGAACTGATCATTACCGATCTGAATATGCCGGAGATGAATGGATTGATGTTTTTACGCGAGCTCAACCGCAGTCATCCAGCCAGCAATGTTATCATGATCACCGCCTACGGCGAAGTCGAGTCGTATCTTGAAGCCATGACGCTTGGCGCTTTTGAATACATCAACAAACCGGTCAAGTACGACGAGCTTAAAAAAGTCATCAACAAGATCTTCAATACCGTCTGAATAAAGTTCAGTATTTTATGGAGTAAGAAGCAGTTTCCTGCTTTTCTGAACAGAAATGCGATGCAGCCAGTTTTTCGTCTTATTCCAACAGAGTCCAGGAGGATTCATTATGAAACCGTTCACAAAAATTTTAACCGCCGTCGACTTTTCGGAAAATTCTGACTATGCTTTCGAATATGCTCTGACGCTGGCAAACCAGTTCAACGCCGAACTTACGATTATTCACGTTATTAACGAACCGGTTGACCTGCGCGGATTCTATGTGCCGCACATCTCTTTCGAACAGCTGGAAAAAGAGATCGAAGAAAGCGCTGTCAAGATGATGGCAACCTTCTGCAGTTCAAAGTTGGGGGCTTTTACTAATTACAAGACAGCTATCGTGACCGGTATTCCTTGCGACGAAATTATAGCGGCGGCCGACAAAAACGATGCGTCCCTGATCGTGCTCGGCACTCATGGCAGAACCGGTCTCGACCGTATCCTTTTTGGCAGCACTGCAGAACGTGTGGTGCGCTCTGCCGGCTGCCCTGTTCTGACGGTCAGGCTCCCAACTCCTTAGCGGTGAATACTCATGAAGAGATGGTCAGGTCTGAAACAGTCGCGGCTGTGAGGTCTCTTTCAGCAGGTGTTGCTCACGAGATCCGTAATCCGCTAAACTCCATCTCCCTGTTTGTTCAGCTGATGCGCCAGACAACGACTGACCCGGACCAACTTGAGCAGCAGGATAAAATCCTCAAAGAGGTGGAGCGGATAGATTCCATTATCCGGAGATTGCTGGATGGCTCGCAGCAGGTCCCTGACAACCAGTAAATATTCTCCCTTTCTTTTTCCGCTTGAGGTGGTGTCGCATGTCTCAGCTGTTGACCTCAATGTCCCAGAAATTGCCTCATGAACAAGGTGCACCTGAAATGGGTGCCAGAATCCATATCCCCAAGTCTACCCATCCGGTCGATATCATCATCGAACAGCTCCTTGAGCGCGGAAAGTACCTGCAGAGCTGACTACATGCCTTTCATCTATCGCAACCTCTGTCTCACCTCTCATGACAGTGAAGAAAATCTTCCTGTGCTGCTGGCGGCGAAACTTTCCGTACCGCTGTCATCCGTTCGGAATCTCCGTATCATTCGTAAAGGGATAGATGCCCGTAAAAAGGCGCAGATCAAACTTGTCTATACGCTCTCCTTTTCTGGCGATGATGTGGTCCGGCTGTGTCTGGGGGGTGATCCGGCGCTGGAATGGCAGGAAGAAAAAGTGGTTCCTGTCTTGGCACACCTTCAGTCGCACAAGCGCATCGTCATCGTCGGCAGCGGTCCGGCCGGGCTGTTTGCAGCTCTGCGTCTGGCAGAGTACGGATTGACGGCAACGATCATCGAGCGCGGCGAACCGGTGGAACAGCGGGCGCTCTCCGTGCAGCGCTTCTGGAAAGAGGGGGTTCTCGACCCTGAATCCAATGTCCAGTTCGGTGAAGGTGGAGCCGGGACTTTTTCAGACGGTAAGTTGACCTGTCGCTCCAAAGATTCGTTGGTGCCGTGGGTGCTGGAACAATTTGTTTCCTTTGGCGCCCAGCCTGAGATACGCTATCTTGCCAAGCCGCACATCGGCACCGATCGATTGAGAACGGTAATCAGTGCTATCCGGAGGGGCCTCGTCGAAAAGGGTTTTGATATCCGCTTCGGTTGCCGTATGACCGGCCTGAATATCAAGAATGGCTGTATCGGAGCGGTGACTTTGAATGATACGGAAGAAATTCCGTGTGATTTTCTGATTCTGGCCAGCGGTCATAGTGCACGGGACACGTTTGAGCTGCTGGATCGGTTGAATGTGCCGCTGCAACGGAAACCGTTCGCGATGGGACTCAGGGTTGAACATCCTCAAGAGCTGATAAACCAAATCCAGTATGGCAGCCTGAAACAGCCAAACCTGCCGGCGGCTGACTATGGTGTTGCCTGGAACAACAGCTCCAGCGGTCGGAGCGCCTATTCCTTCTGTATGTGTCCTGGAGGGGTGGTGGTCGGTGGGGCGTCTGAGGCGGGTGGGGTGGTGACCAACGGTATGAGCGGTCAACTGCGCAACTCCCCCTACGCTAACAGCGCTCTGGTTGTTAACGTTCGGGAAGACGATTTCGATGGGACTGGTCCGCTGGCAGGGATTCGGCTGCAGCGCCGCTGGGAGCAGCGGGCTTTTGAACTGGGTGGAAGAGGGTACCTGGCCCCGGCCCAGAACCTGCTCGATTTCCTGCGCCTCCCGGGGAAAGGGGCGACCAGATCGAGTTACCGTCCCGGTATCTGCGAGACGCAACTGGATGCAGTGCTGCCGCCCTTTATCATCGATACGCTGCGTGAAGGGATTACTGATTTCGGACGAAAGCTGAAGGGATTCGTCACTGCGGAGGCGACACTGATCGGCATCGAGTCGCGTACCTCCTCACCGGTACGGGTGCTGCGCGACGTCAGCAGTTTTGAGTCCGTTGGCGTCAAGGGGCTGTACCCTGCAGGTGAGGGGGCCGGTTATGCCGGCGGTATCATGAGCTCCGCCGTAGATGGCATTAAAATTGCCGACAGCATCGCGGGGCTGTTGAAAACGTAACCCCTCCAAACCTCTCCCGTAACAGAGGGGGTTTAGCTTTCCGCCTGTTGGTGGATAAAGCGGCTGTATCCCTGGTCGGTCCCCTTTATATGGCAGACCAGCCAGTCCACCATGAAATCCAGGACGCTCTCCCCCATTTCGTGACCGTCAATGAATTCAACCTGAATCTCACGCAAACGAGAAACAAACTGGTCATGCTCCTTGCGGTGAGCCGCGAGACCGGGGTAGTTGCAGGAGAGCATCAGCCGTTCTTCTTCGCCGAAATGTTCCGTAACGTAGGTAATCAAATTCCAGATCACCTCTCCAACCGCCTCAGCACCGTCTCCGCTCTTGATCGCGGTATTCAGGGTATTAATCCAGCCGAAGAGCGCTTTATGCTGAGCATCAATCGTCGGAATACCGAGCGCAATACTGTCGTCCCATTCAAAAATAGCCATATCTGTTCACCTCATTCGTCTGTTAATCAGGGTTTTGGAATATCCAACCTCAGGTCAAGCTCCCGCACGGCACCCAGCGTTGCGAGCGGCTGGTCGAACTTTGCCGCATCGCCGATGACAACCAGTTTGAACGCGTCCGGCTTCAGGTGTTTTCGCGCCGCTTCGAGTATATCCGCTTTTGTTACTTTGGCAATGTTGTCACGATATCGCTCGAGATAGCCGTCCGGGTAGCCGTAATATTCCAGGCGGGCCCGCTGGGAGACGATAGAAGCCGGAGTGGTAAAGCTGAACATGAACGAGTTGATCATGTATTCCCGGGCGGCATTCAGTTCAGCGTCGCTGACCGGCTCTTTTGTCACGCCGGCGATAATGCTCTTCATCAGGTTGATCGCTTTGATGGTAGATTCCGCCTTGGTTTCAGTCTCCGCAACAAAGCTGCCGGTAAAGCGGCGACCGATGTCGAAGTGGCTTCCGACGTTATAAGCGAGTCCGCGGTTGGTGCGGATTTCCATCGTTAGACGCGATGTGAAGCTCCCCCCTAGAATGTAGTCCAGAAGGCGCACGGCATAGATATCAGGATTATTCTTGTTGAGTCCCAGATGTCCCATGCGGATGACGCTCTGATTGATATCTTTTTTACCATAAAGGAGCACACTCCGGAACAGCTGTTTCGGTTGGGGTATCTCCGGCAACGTCAAAGCGCTGCGGCTTTTTCCCGCTATAAAGGTCGAATTCAGCTCTTTGAGCAGCTCGGTGCGATCAAAATCACCCGATACGGAAAGAATCATGTTGTCGAGCCGGTAAAAGCGCCGGTGAAAATCAACCAGATCCTGCCGGCTGATGGCGCCGACCGACGCAAAGGTCGGTATGTCAGCCAGTGGGTGTCCGGCATAAATGGCCCGACTGATTTCGCGATCAGCAATTTCCTTGGGATCGTCATTTTGCCGCCGCAAACTCTCTACCGTCTGACGGCGGGCAATTTCTAGCCGTTTTTCATTGAAGTCGGGACTCAGCAGTACGTGGCTGAAGATCTGCAGCGTACGGCTGAAATTCTTTTTCAGTGACGTCAGCGAGACCGTGCCCATATCAATGCCGATGCCGCTTTCAACGCCAGAAGCCATAAATTCAAGTTCGTCATCCATTGCTTCCGCTGTCACGCCCCCGGCGCCGCCGCTGCGCATAACAACTCCGGCGATACCGGACAGCCCGGATTTAGCGGCCGGCTCATAGACCGATCCGACCCGCACCATGGCGGTCATGTTGATGATCGGCAGTTCGGTGTCGCGCAGCAGATAGACCGGCATGCCGCAGTCAAGGACAACCCGCTCGGCCTGAGGGATCTGAAAGCTGAGTTCGGGAAATTTCATGGTGCGGGGATTTGACAATGCCTCCCCGGCGGCAGCCACTGAGACCAGCAGGGAAAGCAGTAAGATTAATGAAAGGAGGAGGCGTTTCATTTGTTACCCTCTTTTTTAGTGATAAATCCGACGCTGCGGTTCTCCCGGGTGAAATAGATTGCGGCTACCCGCTGAATATCAGCCGGGGTAACCGAGGCGATCCTGCCGCGATGTTCGGTCATGTAGCGCCAGCTGCCGGTCGTCGCTTCATACTCTGTCAGGTTGCGTGCCAGGCCGCCATTGGTTCCCATTCGGCGCGCCTCCTCATACTCTATCTGGTTGAGAATGCGCTGCAGATCACGCTGGGCGACCGGTGTAGTTTTCAGCAGTTCCAGTTCCTCCTGAACGGCATCTTCGACCTCTTTGACCGTATGCGGGGCACGTGGATCGGCACTGACGACAAACAGGTTCGGATAACGGGAACCGGGTGCGTCAAAGGCGCCGATATCGGATGCAATCTGTTTTTCAATCACCAGCTTTTTGTAAAAACGCGAGGTACGACCGCTTCCCAGAATCATGCTGATCACGTCAAATACATAGTCATCCGGAGTTGCGATTGCCGGTTTGTGGAATCCGATCATCACCGTCGGCTCCGCCTCCGCTATCAGTTCAATGCGCCGCTCCCCCGACTGCTTCGGTTCTACGGCGGTGACCGGCGGCAGATTTTTTCCCGGTTTGATCGTGCCGAAATAGCGCTCAACCAGGGCTATCGTACTCCTCGTGTCTATATCACCGACAATCGCCACAACCGCATTATTGGGCGCGTAGTAACTATGGAAAAAATGTTCTGCCTTGCTGCGGGTCAGGTTTTCAATGTCTGACATCCAGCCGATCGTCGGCTGGCCGTAGGGATGGGCCAGAAAACTGGAGGCCAGAAAAGTTTCCCATAATTTACTCTCCGGGTCCGCGTCATAAGATCTGCGCCTCTCCTCCATGACAACAGATCGTTCAGTATAAAACTCGCGCAGCACGGCATTCTGCAGGCGGTCCGATTCAATGGCGGCCCACAACTCCAGCTTGTTGGAGGGGAGGCTTATAAGATAGGTCGTGCCGTCACGGCTCGTAAAAGCGTTATAACCGGTGCCGCCATTCTTCGAATACAGTTCAAAAAACTCATCCTTGATGACAAGCTTTGACGCCTCGGCTTCCAGGGTTGCCAGCTGTTTCTCCAGGCTGGCTATTTTTGCCGGGTCGGCTTTGGCGCGTTGCACTTTTTCAGCCGTTAACGCCAGCGCCACCTCCTCAATCTTGTCAAGGAGTGGTTTCTCAGCGGAGTAATCCCTCGTTCCGAGCGTGGTTGTTCCCTTGAAGAGCATATGTTCCAGCAGATGGGCTATCCCGCGTTCATCACTCCGCTCATCGACGCTCCCGACCCTGAAGCGGATCCAGGCGGAAACCGTCGGCGAGGTATGCCGCTCCACCAGCAGCAGTTTCATGCCGTTTTTCATCGTGTGCTCAACGACTTTTTCTTCCAGCGTTGCGGCATGTATGCCGGTGGTACAGAGCGCCAGCAAGGTAATAATAAACAGTATCCGCTTCATATCCGTTACTCCCTTAAAACAGTGAAAACTTAATATATTTGCGCGGGTTTTCCTTGAAATCTTTTACCAGCGCATCCAGATCATCGACCATCTTGTTCATTTTGTCATAAAGAACCCGATCGTTCACCAGTTTTCCTGCTGTCCCGTCCCCCCCCTTGACTTTTGCGGTTACCTCTTCAATAGCTTTGACCGAAGATTCCGCTCTGGTAAGGAGAGAAATGCCTTTGTCATAAAATTCCCGATCGTTCAGTAGCAGACCAACCGTCCCGTCTTTTGACCTGATTTTTTTATTCAGGTCGCTGACCTCATCGGCCGCCTGGATACTCTTGTCGGCCAGGGCGGTCAATTTCGTATAGAGCGCCTTGTCGTAGATCAATTTATTGAGAGTCCCGTCAGAGGACTGAATATCCTGCAGGGTGCGGTCGGCACGGCTCAGAATGCTGATCAGCTTGTAGTATGGCTCCGGGTCGCGGTTGAGTTTGCCAAGAGTCCCTTCACCGCGGTTTATCGTGGTCACCAGGTTTTTCATTTCAACGGCAAGCTGCGCTATATTGGTATAAAGCGTTTCGTCCTTGTTAAGCTTTCCCAGTGTCCCCTTGCCCTGGTTGATGTTGTCGATGATTCCGTCAAGTTTGTCAAAGACGCTGCCGGCATTCTGGATAACATCATCCAGTTGGGCTGCCGATGTCCCCTGCAGCGTTGCAGGAGTTTTGCCGGAGTACTGTTTTGAAGGGAGAATATCAAGATATTTCTCACCCATCAGCCCGCGTGTTTTAATCGTTATTCTTGAATCGGCGCCGATTTTTTTCATGGCATCGGTATCGACTTCGATATCGATGCCGACCTCATTGCTGTTTTTCGGATCTACAAACAGGATTGCGGTAACGATGCCGACGTCCACACCCGCCAGCCAGACCGGTGCGCCGGCTTTCAGGCCGACAACATCGCTCATGACGATCCGGATAGCCCCCTTGGGGACAAACATCTTGGTTTTCTGACCCATCAGCAGGACCCCGCCGGCAAAAAAGAGCAGCGCCAGAAAGATAAAAACTCCCCCTCGCACCTGGGCCCAGCCGATCTGATTACTCCGTTTCATATCTATTCACCCTGTTCGTGCCGTTTTTTCGTGCTGGTCCGGATCTCATATAAAGAGCGACCTCTCCGTCGGCTCCAGAAATTCGCGCACCTCGGGGATACAGCTCCCTTTCATCTCTTCCTCACTCCCCTCAAACAGCATCTGTGCCTGGTGCAGAAAGGTGAAGCGCTGTGAGGTCGCAAAGGCGGTTGCCAGATCGTGTGTAACCATCAGGGTCGTCTTCCCCTCCCCCTGCAGCCGCTGCATCAGGTTGCAGATGTTGTAGACTCCGATCGGATCCAGACCGGTGGTCGGTTCGTCAAAGAAGATGTAATCAGGGTCGGCGGCCAGGGCGCGGGCTATGGCGACCCGTTTCTTCATGCCGCCGGAGAGTTCGGCCGGGTACAGATCAAGGGCCGTATCAACCCCAACAAAACTGAGCTTTTCGCGCACAACTGCCGTGATTTCTCCCTCTGAAAGCCGTCCCTCTTCGAACATGCGATAGCCGACATTCTCCCCGACCGTCATCGAATCGAAAAGTGCCCCCCCCTGGAAAACGATCGCTATACGTTTGCGCTGCGGCATAAAGCTCGCTTCAGGCAGGCCGGTAATGCAGAGATCACCAATAGAAACCGTTCCGGAATCAGGATCCAGAAGGCCGAGCAGCAGCTTCAGGATGGTTGTTTTTCCGGAACCGCTGACCCCTAGAATAGTGCGGTTGACGCCGCGCTCCAGCAAAAAACTGAAATCCTCCAGAATTTTGCGGCCGCCGATTGAATAACATATTTTTTCCATACGGATTGAGTCGCGGGAATTCATCGCTCTTTCACCCTTTCTGTCATCCCCCCCATAGTCAGTATAATCCGCCACTCTGCCTCCGTTACCGGTTGAATAGAGAGGCGACTCCGCTTGACCAGCGGCATATCGGTCAGCAGCGGGTTCTGTTTAATGCGCGCCAGAGTCACAATTTTTTGCAGCGGTTCAACGTAGCGCACATCTACCATGTACCAGATTGGCTTATCAACTGATGCCTTGGGATCAAAATGCTCTCCGTCCGGATTCAGAGCTGTTGTGTCAGGATACCCGGATCTTGCAATCTCCGCCAGGCCTACGATTGCAGGTTCCGGGATATTGCTGTGATAAAACAGCACAATGTCGCCAGGTTGGATAGTATCCCGCAGGAAATTGCGGGCCTGGAAGTTGCGCACTCCATCCCACGGCTCGGTCATATCCGGGCGGTTCTTCAGGTCGTCGAAGGAAAAACAGCCCGGTTCGGTTTTAAACAGCCAATACGCCATTATCAGCCTCTGAAAACGATAAAAATCTTTGCAATAAAAAAATCGCTGACCAGGATCAGAACCGAAGAAAGCACGACCGCCTTCTTAGCTGCCGCACCGACCCCTTCGGCGCCTCCCTTTGTGTTAAGCCCCGCGTAACAACCGGTTACAGCGATGATGGCGCCGAACACCACCGGCTTCACCACCCCCTCGATAAGATCCTGAAACACCATGAACTGGGGCAGTCCGCTGATGTACATGACCGGGTTGATGTTATAGCCGGCCGACATGATATACCCGCCAAAAATAGAGACTATATCAGTCACAATCGTCAGGAGCGGCAGAGCCAGCAGCATGGCTTTAAAGCGCGGTACCACCAGGCGCTTGATGATGTCGGTCCCTTCCACCCGCATGGCATCAACCTGCTCCGTCACCACCATCGTCCCCAGTTCGGCGGTGATGGCTGATCCTACGCGGCCGGTGACCATCAGCGCGGCAAGCACCGGTCCAAGCTCCTTGACCATCGTCACCGCGACCATGCCGCCGACATAGCTGGTTGCGGCAAATGGTTTTAGTTGGATCAATGACTGCAGCGCCATGACCATGCCGGAGAAAAGACCGGTCAGTATGCAGATGAATAGGGATGAGAACCCCAATTTATCAAACTGGATGATGGATTCACGGTAATAGAAGGGGCGCCGGAAGATCCTGACAAAGGTGCGCCCCGCAAGGGTAAAATAATTTTGCAGCTCGTGAAAAAAAAACAGCAGAATTCTGTCGGTGACGGCAAGGTTCATATTCAGCTAGAGTGCTGCTGCCAGCGCTTCTGCAGCCTCAGTTACGAAGATGAACTGCAGTTCTCCCCGGACATTATCCGGGATATCCTCAAGGTCGTCACGGTTGCGCTCCGGCGCAATGATTGTGTGCACACCCGCCCGATGAGCCGCCAGCACCTTCTCCTTCAGGCCGCCGATCGCCAGCACCCTGCCGGTCAGCGTAATCTCTCCGGTCATCGCAACGTTGCGGCGGGCCGGCTTTCCTGTCAGGAGTGAAACAAGCGCCGTGACCATGGTGATCCCGGCTGAAGGGCCGTCTTTGGGAATGGCGCCTGAAGGGACATGGATATGAATGATACGATTTTCAAACGCTTCCGGTTTGATGCCGAATTCGTCGGCATGCGCTTCTATATAGGACAGGGCCGCCCGGGCCGACTCCTTCATCACATCGCCCAGCGAACCGGTCAGGATCAGCTCCGTCTTGCCCGGCATGGAGGTGACTTCTATGAAAAGAATATCGCCCCCGGTCTCAGTCCAGGCTAGTCCGGTCGCTACACCGATGCGGTCGTTCTCGGCCGCTACCTCGTTATGGAACTTTTTCGGCCCAAGCAGTTCTGTTACTGCTTCAGGGGTAATGCAGCTACGCGTGGCCTTGTTCTGCGTGATTTCCTTGGCCACCTTGCGGCAGATCGAGGCGATCGTGCGCTGCAGACCCCTCACGCCCGCTTCACGGGTATAGTCACTGATAACTTTCTGCAGCGCTTCGTCATTGAACGAGAGACCACGGTCAGAGAGACCGTTTTCCTCCAGTTCCCGTGCGATAATAAAATTTTTGGCGATCTGCAGTTTTTCCTGACTGCTGTAGCCGGCAAGGCGGATAACCTCCATGCGATCCTTGAGCGGGCCGGGTATCGGGTCGAGCTGGTTGGCTGTCGTGATGAACATCACTTTGGAGAGGTCAAAGGCGACGTCGAGGTAGTGGTCGTTGAAACTGAAGTTCTGCTCCGGGTCAAGCACCTCCAGAAGCGCGCTGGCCGGATCGCCACGAAAGTCATTGCCGAGCTTGTCGATTTCATCCAGCATGAAGATGGGATTGTTGACGCCGCAGCGGTAGAGTTCCTTGATAATGCGCCCCGGCAGTGCACCGATGTAGGTGCGGCGGTGACCGCGGATTTCGGCTTCATCCCGGACCCCCCCCAGCGAAATGCGCACAAATTTACGACCCATTGAACGGGCAATCGACTTGCCGAGCGAGGTCTTGCCGACCCCCGGCGGGCCGACAAAACAGAGCACCGGTCCCTTCATGTTCTCTTTGAGTGAGCGTACCGCCAGAAATTCCAGGATGCGCTCTTTGACCTTTTTCAGGTTGTAATGATCTTCGTTGAGAATTTCCTCCGCCCGCACGATGTCGAGACTGTCGGTCGTGCTGGTGTTCCAGGGCATGCCGGCCAGATAATCAAGGTAGGTCCGCGCGACATTGTATTCCGGGGAAGCCTGATTGATCCGCTCAAGGCGGCTCAACTCCTTGTCGGCTATTTTTTTTATATCTTCGGGAAGGCCGGCTTCCTCGATTTTCCGGCGCAGCTCATTCATGTCGGCGGTGCGCGGATCTTCATCACCCAGCTCTTCCTGAATATGCTTCATCTGCTCACGGAGGATATATTCCTTCTGGTTTTTACCGACCCTTTTGGTGACTTCACCGGCCACCTCATTTTTGATCTGCATCCGCTGCACTTCGTTGGTAAGATGGACATAGACCTTTTTCAGCCGTTCGAGCGGATCGACCGTTTCCAGCAGTTCCTGCAGGTCAACCGGAGGAAGATTTACATAAAGAGCCACCAGGTCGGAGAGACGTGCCGGGTTGTCGATATAGTCGATCATTTTCATGACATCTTCAGGAAGTGGCTTGCCGTGCGAAAGCGCTATTTTCAACAGTGCATTCAGACTCTGAACCAGTGCGCCCGATACGAGATCTTTTTCAACGAACTCCCGCACAATCTCACAATGAGCCAGGGTCAGCGCCCCGGCCGGTTCGGTGTCGAGAATCCGCAGACGGGTGACCCCTTCCAGCGAAACCTTATAGCGGCCGTCATCCATCCGTTTTATCTGGTTAACCTTGCAGAGTGTCCCGATCTCACACCTGCCGCCCGGAAGTTCACTTTTTGGGTCATCAGGCCGTTCGAAAGTCAGCACCACATATTTTTCATAGTTGTCTGCTTCGCGGAAAGTGGTGACATCCCTTTCGCTGACATACAGGGGAAACAGCATATAGGGGAAAACAACTGCCTCTGTTTGGGAGTAAAGAGGTAATTTTGTTGGTATTTCTATAATGGCGTGCGGCATATGAGAGCATCCCTTTTTTATGTTATAAACCTGATTGGCGCGGCGGCAAAACATGTTATTACATTTTATGAATTGTAGCACACTTCAGGCTACAAGCAAATCCTCAGACAGGTTTTCCCGCTCTAACGACAACATTTACGACCCGGACCCCGGCGGCAGGGCCTGCCAGTTCATGACAGAGCAGTGAGAGAAATCGTATCGTCACCAGGCGGTGGATTGCGGCCTGGGTAAAGCGGTATAGCCAGAAGCGAAGCAGTGACGGCGAACGGCTCCCAAGGATCAAAGGGCAGAAGTCATTAAGCTGGAGCGAAATATGTGTTCTTTCCGGCAGATGTTCCACCCCGAACCGGAGTTCTCCTCTATCGCATTGGCGCGGCTGCACCAAAAAACCGCCACAGATACGCAACGTCGCGAAGTCGTCTGCATACTCCGGCGGTAAGAAGCTTATCAGGCTCTGCCTGGTTCCGATCAGACGGAACTCAATGCCGCTCTCCAGTGCCACCGGACGGATCAGTGTCAGGGTGAACTTTTTGACATAGCCCAAATAGCGAAGGAGCAGTTCTGCCGCGGAAAGCTCCGCTGCCATCGCTTCCGGCAGGTCGGTCGACTGGATGGAAAAGACCGAGGCATCATCTACCATTACCTGCTGGCAGGCTATTTCGAGAAGCGGTGTGTGTGAAGGCATACCGGGTATTTAGCCACTAGCGTCAGATATTGCAATCTAAATCGTTTCTTGTTTAGCGCCAAAGCTGCGTACCCCCAATTTCTTCCTTGACAAGTTTACAGATTGTATTAAGATAAAAATTATCCTGTTAGGAGCTAAATATTATATCGAAAGGAGACCCCGCCCATGTGGACTGCAAGATTTAAAATTCGTCCGGTTTCCCACTGCAAAGAGGGTTGCCCTAGTTAGCCCGCCGCCGACCGGCCGCGGGCGTACAGAAAAGGCCTCTCTGTCGTCAGACGGGGGGGCTTTTTTTTTGTCGTGCCGGCCGTTATCTGTTATGATGAACGCACTAATTTTGCTACTACGAAAATATAGAGAGATTTGAATGAAAAAATACCTTGTCATTTTGGCTGTTTTAGTTATTACAGCCGGCATTGCCGGCTATTTCATCTATAACCGTGCGCCGGAGGTCAGCTATAAGACCGCTAAAATAGAACGCGGTACGATTGTTTCTACGGTAGCCGCTACCGGCAACCTTTCGGCGGTAACCACCGTTCAGGTCGGCACCCAAGTGTCCGGCACGATTCAGAAGCTCTATGTCGATTTCAACTCACGGGTCAAAAAAGGGCAGGCTATTGCCGAGATCGATCCCTCTCTGTTCAACGCTTCAGTTACACAGTCCCAGGGGAACTATCTCAGCGCCGAGGCAAATCTCCAAAAAGCCAGAGTCACTCTGGCGGACGCTGTGAGAACATTCAACCGCTATAAAAAAATGCTGGCAGACGGGATAATTTCCCAAGGGGACTTCGACGCAACCGAGACAGCGGTACAATCATCCAGGGCCGCCGTCAAGGCTGCAGAAGGGGCTCTTGCCCAGAGCCGCGGCTCGTTGATGCAGTCCAAAACCAACTTGCGCTATTCTGTCATCCGCTCGCCGGTCGATGGAGTCGTCATATCCCGGGCAATCGATGTTGGTCAGACCGTTGCCGCCTCCTTTTCGACTCCGACACTCTTCACAATCGCCCAGGACCTGACTAAAATGCAGATTGAAGTCAGCGTTGACGAAGCCGATATCAGCCGCATCCAGCTGAACCAGAAAGCCAGCTTCACTGTCGATTCCTATCCGGAACAGACCTTCCGCGGTAAAGTCATCCAGATCCGCAGCGCACCGGTCATCACCCAGAATGTTGTTACCTATGTCGTGGTTGTCAGCGTTGATAACAGCGACCTGAAACTGAAGCCGGGCATGACCGCCAATGTGTCGGTTAAAGTTGCAAAGAAGGACGATGTGCTCATGCTGCCGCCGGCCGCTCTGCGCTTCAAGCCAAAATTAAAAGTGGATAATACTAAGGAGAAGGACACCGCTAATAGTGACGGAGTTTCCGGTCAGCGTCCTGCCGGGGGCGGCAGACCGAACGGTGCAGGCAAAGGCGGCTCCGGTAAAACAGGTGAGAGGAGCCAGAAGGTATATCTGCTCAAGGAGGGGAAACCGCTGGCTGTACAGGTCAAGACCGGCATCGCCAACAACAGCAGTATTGAGCTGGTCGAGGGCGATATCAAGGATGGCGATGAGGTCATTGTTGAACAGATCGGCGGGGACACAAAGAAAAAGGCGGGAGCAAGTTCGTCACCGATGGGGCATCGTTTCTAAATGAGTGACGTCATTTCCCTGACCGATATCCGCCGAGTCTTTACAATGGGCGACCAGCAGTTTGAAGCGCTCAAGGGCATCTCCTACGGTGTCGCCGCCGGAGAATTCGTTGCGATTATGGGTGCCTCCGGCAGCGGTAAATCAACCTGCATGAATATTGTCGGCTGTCTGGATAGGCCTACCTCCGGCCAATACCTGCTGGACGGCCTGGACGTCGGGGCCATGGACCCCAACCAGCTGGCTGATATCCGCAATAAGAAACTCGGCTTTGTTTTTCAGGGTTTCAACCTGCTGGCCCGCACCCCGGCTGTGGAAAACGTCGAACTGCCGCTGGTGTACGCCGGTCTTAATGCCAAAGAGCGGCGTCAAAAAGCAGTGATTGCCATGGAGCAGGTCGGTCTGGCCGGCAAAGAGAACAACCACCCCAGCCAGCTTTCGGGTGGTCAGCAGCAGCGGGTAGCCATCGCCCGCGCTCTGGTCAACAATCCGGCAGTTATCCTGGCCGATGAGCCGACCGGCAATCTGGACAGCACCACCAGCGAAGAAATCATGGTGCTTTTTACGGCTCTCAACAAGAAGGGGATAACAATCATTATGGTCACTCACGAGCACGATGTGGCGGCGTATGCGGGAAGGCAGATAACCTTCAAGGATGGAAAAATAATTTCGGACCGTCCGACCGGTCGGACGGCTTAGAGTATGGATTTTTCCCAGACACTTAAAATAGCTCTCAGGGCTCTGCGTACCAACAAGATGCGCTCATTTCTGACGATGCTCGGCATCATTATCGGCATTGCCGCTGTCATCGCCATGATGGCGGTCGGTACCGGGGCCAGCTACGTCATCTCCCAGCAGATCGCCAGCATCGGCAGCAACATCATCCTGGTAATTCCCGGTTCCACCACCAGCGGCGGTCTGCGTACCGGCAGCGGCGGCGCCCAGACTCTGACCAGCGACGACGTCAAGGCGATCATGAACGAGTGCCCGTCGGTAAGTACGGCATCGGGGACGGTGCGTTCCTCCGGTCAGATTGTCTACGGCAACATGAACTGGTCAACCGTTATTATGGGTGGCACACCGGAACTGTTTGAAATTCGGGAATGGCCAGTAACTTCCGGGCGCAGCATAACACAACAGGACGTAGATTCTGCCGGCAAGGTCTGTCTTTTAGGCCAGACCGTTGCGGACAATCTTTTTGGCTCAGCCGACCCGATCGGTAATATTGTGCGCATCAAAAAGATACCTTTTACCGTTATCGGCATTCTGGAAGGCAAGGGGCAATCCCCCCAGGGAACAGACCAGGATGACACCGTCTTTGTCCCGCTGCGAACCGCCCAGCGCAACCTGGTTCGCTCCCAGCGCACAGATAGCGTCGGAGCTCTGATTGTGAAAGCCAAAAGTGAAATGGTGCTGGATAAAGCTGAAGAAGAAATCAACAGTCTGCTCAACCAGCGCCATCGCATTACGAACGGCAAGGAGCCGGACTTCTCCACCCGTAACCTGTCGGAGATTCTGGCGGTGGCAGAAAAATCATCCAAGGCGATGTCGCTGCTGCTGGGCGCGGTTGCTTCAATCTCGCTGATTGTCGGGGGGATCGGGATCATGAATATCATGCTGGTTTCGGTTACTGAGCGGACCCGCGAGATCGGCATCCGGATGGCGATCGGCGCCAAGAAGAACGATATCCTGCTGCAGTTCATGACTGAAGCGGTGTTGCTGACAATGCTGGGCGGCCTGATAGGCATCGCTCTCGGGGCTGGTGGCGCTACCATAGTCTCTAAACTTCTCGGATGGCCAACCATGATTTCAATTCAATCGATCACGATTGCTTTTTTCTTCTCCGCTGCGGTTGGGATCTTCTTCGGCTTCTACCCGGCTCGAAAGGCTGCCGGGCTCAATCCAATCGATGCTTTGAGGTATGAATAACATGAGTGACTGCCCGATGTGCTCCCGCTGGGACGATGATGCAGATCTGCGGATCATAGAACTGTCGCACTCGTATGTAACCCTCAACCGGGACCAGTACTTTCCCGGCTATACGCTGCTGTTTACCAAAATGCACGCCACTGAACTGTTCCATCTTGACCGAGACGTGCTGGCCGCTCTGATGGAAGAGGTTTCCACCGTGGCGCAGGCACTTTACAACGTATATGCTCCTGCCAAGATCAATTATGAACTTCTCGGGAATATGGTGCCGCATATCCACTGGCACATCGTGCCGCGCTTCTCGTCCGAACCGCTCTGGCCGCGCCCGATCTGGGCCGAACCGCACGATGAGCTGTTTTTGCCGCAGGATGAATATCGGCAGCGCATAGAAATTATCCGGAGCGCCATTATATGATCCGTCACTCTCTCCACACCCTGAAAAACGGACTACGGGTCGTCTGTGTCGAAATGCCGCACCTGCATTCTGCCGAGCTGGCGATCTACCTCAAAGTCGGCGGTCGGAACGACCCGCCTGGTCGGGAAGGGCTTTCTCATTTTTTGGAGCATATCCTTTTCCGCGGCACGGCCGACTTTTCTTCGTCACTGGCGATCGAGACAGCCTTCGAGATGATAGGCGGCGCTCCGAACGCCGCTACTGATGCCGAATCAACCTACTATTATTCAAGGGTACATCCGGACAGTATCAAGCGCAGTATGGAAATATTTGCTTCGATGCTGATGAAGCCGCTTCTGAGCGGAATCGAGATTGAAAAACGGATCATCGCCGAGGAAGCCAGAGAAGATCTCAATGAGCAGGGGGAAGAGGTAAATCCGGACACGATCATCAGCCGATTGCTCTGGCCGCGCCACCCGTTGGGGATGCCGACCATCGGAACACTCGAAAGCATCGCCGCTATCGAGCACAGTGATCTCGAGGGGCACCTGAAGAAATATTATATCCCTTCAAATGCCGTATTGGTGGTCTCCGGGCCGGTCAAAAGCGCTGCCGTCCTCGCCGCTGCCATGGATTGCTTTGGGGCGTGGAATGACCAGTGCCTGCCGGCATTTTCCCTGGTGACGCTCCGTCAGTTCACTCCGCAGATCCGCTGTGTCCAGGACTCTGACAGCCAGATGAATCTGCAGCTGGCGTTCCTTGGTTTTGCCCGTGACGACCGACGCTTTATGGCGCTCCGCTTTTTGCGCCGGATCCTTGCCGGCGGCGGTGGTTCCCGCCTTCATTTACGTCTGCGGGAGGAACTGGGCATCATTTATTCTGTGGATGGTGCAATCGGGGCCTACGATGAAACCGGCTGCCTGGTGTTTGATCTGTCAACGGCGCCGGATACCCTGATCCATGCGGTTGAAGCAGCGTTCGAGGAGTTGTTCCGAATTATATACGAGCCGATCCCTGATGATGAACTGGAGCGGGTTCGTAATTCTTATATTTTTGATCTTGAGTTCAGCCGGGATTCAGCCTACGAAATGGGTGGTAGGTATGGCTGGGGAGAGTTGATGGGGGTCGTCAGAAACATTGAGGAAGATCAATGCGAAGCGCGGCGGATCACCGCCGCCGAGCTTCAGGAAACCGCCCGGGCGATACTTGCCCCGGAAAACCTCCGACTGGTAGCGATAGGGCCGTGGAAGCGGGGCATGAAGAAAGCGTTGCGGGAAGTAGTGGCGCGGTACCAGCAACGCTTTTAATGTCTCGGATTTTCAGACCGCAAGTCGGTCGCGGTCGAACTCTTTACTGGTTCTGGTAATACTTGAAATAACAGGCTCAACGGTTTTGTCAAGGTGGCTGAACAGGAGGCCGATGCCGGAAGGGTGACGCTCTATCCCCCACGGTTTGATTCTGCATACTTCAGCAAAAATAGTGCAGCCGAATTCCGGAATCAGAATGGAAACCGGGGCTCCTACTCTGAACTGTTCAGCATGCAAATCAACGATAAACATGCCTCCCCAGGAAATATTCAGTGTGAACCCCCGTATTTCACAGTTCTTGTAATTGACAAGTGTCGAAAGACAGACCGGGTGGCGTCGAAACTGTCGCAATTTTCTGGGCTCAAATGCCGGGCAGGTTTTGGACAGAAAATCATCCAGATTTTTGTCCTGTTTGGCGCTTCCCGGCATTGCCATAGGTATGATCATGCCCCCCATCGTTCGTACCCGCAGTATCGGGAAAAAATTGGCCAGTGTATAAGCCACTATCTTTTCCTCTCCTTTCGATTTAATTATCGAAGGGAGATCAACCAATATCCCGCTGTAAAATCCATTGAGAGCAAGATTTTCTGCCTCGCAGAAGCTTACGCACGGTGCTGCTGCGACTCCGGCTTTGTTGAGAACATCGGTAAGCGCCGCCCTGGTCTCATCAACGTATGAGATGACAAGTATTGGATACGGTGGTGAAGGCATACCTAATCTTCGATCGAGATCGCTACCAGAAACTCTTCTTGTTCAATGGCGAACTTGAGAGTGATGTTTTCAAGATTGTTTCCGGAAGAGACAACATAGTCGGCACCATTAACCACTGAAGGGGTCGAGAGCTGAATATCCGACCCCCCTTTGGAGAGATGCTGTTTGAAAGAACCGGCGATCATGTTGGCGATTTCACCCATGGCGTCATTAACGTCATCATCAATTTCAGTCACCTCCATCCCCAGCATCAAAGAGGTGAACGAGATGGCCAGCGGCCAGGGGAGGTGAACACTCACCAGACCGTTATAGGTCCCCGCCAGGCCGACCATGGCAGTCAGGCACTCTTTAAAATGCGTCGTAACATCAACTTGAATCGGGATATGCGTCAGATCCTCTACCCCCACCATATTGATGAAAACATCCTGGACATCTTTGGTGAGACTTTTTACCAGTTCCTCTTCGGTCATGTTGATTGCAGCGAGTGTTTCAGGTTTCATCGACATAATGGGCCCCTTATATTATTTAACTTTAACAGGTAAAACGGTCCCTCTCGTTATTAAAAACTATATATCCAATAACTCATTTACTGACAAAAGCCAAGTGAAAGGGCAGCAGGTAATATCGGCGATGGATTACAGCACTTTTTCAAGCGGTCAAGGGAATGCGCTCCTGAACTCGACAGTCGCCTTAATACGCAGCTTCCACAACTGTTATGCTGATTCGTCCGATGATAGCGACGATCGGCGCCAGATCTTCTGGAAGATGCCCTTCAAGCAGTTTAAGGTGGGTGGGATCTGCCGGGAACTGGTTGTAGGTGGGATCAACCGAGACCCAGTGATCCCCTATAAAGCTTTCGGCCCAGCTGTGATAGAGAAACCCCTTGCCTTTCAGATATACCAGTCCGGAAACAAAACGGGTCGGGATACCGGCAGCGCGGGCCAGGGCGGTGTAGAGCCTGGCGTGTGTCTGGCAGTTGCCGCTCTTTGACTTGAAGCTCTCAAGTGCGCTGCCGCCGTCATCAATCGAATCTTTCAGCCACTCAGCCGTCCATGATACCAGAACCTTGGCCACCTTTTCCTGATCGTTAGCCCCCGCAGCAAGAGTTTTGGCCTGAGACAGTATCTCGACTGCATCAGATTCAATCTTGTCAGCCGGTTTCAGTTCTGCTACTGCCGGTTTCTCCGCTGCTGATCCCGGAGATGTCCGGGCCAGAGAACAGGTTTTGAAGAGTATCCGCTCATTGCCAATTTTTTCAATCTGCTGCTCACGGCCCTGCAGCAGCGGCAGGGCATCTTTCCAACCGCTGATCTCGACCGCCAGGCCGGCCAACTTCTCTGGATCCTTGATCGGCGGCTGAACGCGCACGAGACTGAAGTCATAAATCAGGTCCTTCTTGGCAAGCGCCCAGTCACTGATAAAAGCGCCAAGGGCTTTGGGCTGTTCCACCCTCGTTGTTACCAGCCCTTCCCGGACCGATTCTTCAAGCGTATTACCCTCCCCGTCGACCCAGATGTCATTGTTTGCAAAAGGATACAGGGTATTGCGCAGTTTGAGAGCCGGCAGACCCTCAGTCGTTTTATCTTCGCCCAGCACCGTGATCTGAATCTCCTTGATTTTCAGCTCTTCCGGATCGAACGCATTGATTTTATAAGACTTTCCCGCCGTGACCCCGTGCATAAGGGGATATAAATTGAGGGTCGGACCTGGGTAGACATCTCCCTTAAATCTGATGGTTTTACTGGTTGTTCTGCCGTTTGCCTCACCTTTTATCAGGATGGCGCTGCCGCTGACCTTGCCGCTCAAGTGCGACGCCGAATTATTAATGGTCTGCTCGACATCAAATGAGCGCAGCGACAGGTTTTTTGAAACAAGGTATGTCTCGCGCATTGAAGCTTCTTTGGAAAAACTCATCACCTTTATCCGGACGCTGCCGTTGCCATCAATACGGTACCCATCATCCGTCTTATCGATCCGTTGCCGGTAGAAGCCGACCCGCTCACTGTTTACATAGATGCCAAACCAGCGCTCAGAGAGCGGTGGCGTATCAATTTTGCCAAATGGAGCTGCCAGGGCGGCCAGAGTACTGCAGAGCACGAGTATGGCTGCGGTGAATAATTTGGGGAAAATATTCATCAATAATTCCTTTTAACGAAGATATGCAAGCGCCACCTTTCATTCAGGCGTTTAAAACCGGCTGATGTCAGGTGGCGTTATGGGTTTTGGATATGCTGCAAAATTGATTACCGAGATGTTTTCGGCTCTTGCTCGGCTGCGCTGCTCCCGGTAGTGGTGGCAGTTGCGGTTGCGGGAGGTGTTACCCCCTCCGGATTGTGAAACTCGATCCGGTTTCTGCCATTGGCTTTGGCCCTATACAGGGCATCGTCAGCCAGTTTGATAAACGCATCGACGGTAGGGGAGTGCTCCCTGGAAAAACAGGCAACCCCCATGCTGACGGTCAGTCGGAGTTTCTCAAGAGGTTCGTTGAATATGGTTTCCTGCACCGCCAACCGGATTCGGTCGGCCACTAAAAGGGTATCTTTCAGGGCCGAATCCGGCAGGATGACAACAAATTCCTCACCGCCGTAACGGGCGGCATAGTCATAGCTGCGCAACTCTTTCTGCAGCTGCAAAGCCACCATCTGCAGTACGGCATCCCCCTGAAGGTGGCCAAACTCGTCATTGACCTTCTTAAAGTTGTCGATGTCAAGCATGATCAGCGAAAGACTCCCCCCCTTGCGACTGCTGCGATGTACCTCTTTATCGAGAACTTCCATCATGTAGCGGCGGTTAAAGAGACAGGTCAGATGATCGGTGTTGGAAAGTTCCAGCAGCAGCTCGTTGGAGCGCTTCAGCTCGTCCTGCAGTTTTTTGATCTTGAGGTGGACCTTGACTCTGGCGACCAGCTCTTCCGGATCAAACGGTTTGGTAATGTAGTCACTGGCTCCCTGTTCAAGCCCTTTAATCTTGCGCTCACGATCTTCCATTCCGGTGAGGATGATAACAGGAACATCCTGGAGCTCGGGACGGGACTTAAGCATGCTCAGGAATTTAAAGCCGTCGATACGCGGCATCTCCAAGTCACACAGAATGATGTCCACTGGAGACGAAAGGAGTTTCTTAAACCCTTCCAGGCCATCCTCCGCCTCGTAGTAGCGGGAGAAGAGACCGAACGTCTCAAGTGTCCTGATGATCTGCTCCCGGACGGTAACAGAATCATCTATAATTAGTGCGCTAGTGAACATGGTGCGGAAGTGTAGCCTAACTCAATCCGAAACTCAAATATTAAAGCAGCTATCTCTGCAGGAATCCGAATAAAAATCAGAGCAGCATTTCTTGTGCCAGGCTTTTCATTTCCGCAATGGTGACCGCATAATCAGCCGCCCCGAATACGGCGCTGCCGGCGACAAAAACATCCGCGCCTGCATGGGAGATCCGGGCAATATTTGACGGCTTGACTCCTCCGTCAACCTCCAACTCTGCCTCGGACCCGCGGCGGTCAAGCATCGCCCGCAATGAATGGATTTTGGGGAGACAGGCTTCAATGAAACTCTGGCCGCCAAAGCCGGGGTTTACTGTCATCAGCAGCACCAGGTCCAGGTCATTAATAACGTAATCGAGTACATTCAGCGGGGTGGCCGGATTGAGGGAAACACCGGCCTTTTTTCCGAAGGATTTGATCAGCTGAATGCTGCGATGCAGATGGTTGGTCGCCTCGGCGTGCACAACGATAATATCGGCCCCTGCAGCGGCAAAATCCGGGATATACAGGTCGGGATTTTCAATCATCAGGTGTACATCAAGCGTCAGGGTTGTCACCTTGCGGGCAGCTTCGACAATCAGCGGGCCGATCGTGATATTGGGGACGAAATGACCATCCATGACGTCAATATGGATGTAGTCTGCACCGGCCGCCTCGACGGCACGGATTTCATCACCAAGTCGCGAAAAGTCGGCAGAAAGGATGGAAGGGGCGATTTTTTTCATAAAGGACTCCAGAGTCTTTTTCACCACGGAGACACGGAGAAAACCAAGATTAAAAGCTTAAAGTCTTTGGGGGTAAATCAACAATCTTACGCTTTTGACTCTCTCAGTGTCTCCGTGTCTCCGTGGTGGATTTTGAATTTATTTTACTCGTCTGATTCGTGCGGCGAAGAAGCCGTCCATGCCGTGACGGTGAGGCCAGACCCTGAACATGCCGTAGAACGCGATCAATTCACTCCAGAGGGGGAAGAGATCGTTCAGGTTTTCCAGCACAAAGTCAGGATGGTGCAGTAGGAAATCCTCCACAACCATTTCATTTTCCGCTTCCGAGGTTGAACAGGTTGAGTAGAGCAGTGTTCCCCCCGGTTTTAATTTGATGGCGGCGTTCTTTAGCAAGGTTTTCTGAACGGCGGCCAGGCGGGTTATGTCACCGGAGAACAGCCGCCATTTTGCTTCCGGATTGCGGCGAATCACCCCTAGCCCAGAACAGGGGGCATCCAGCAGGATGCGGTCAAAACAGCCGTCAGGGAATGTTTCGGGGCGGTGGAGATCGGCTACCGCAGTTGAAACAGAGGTTATGCCGAGCCGCCGGAGGCTATCCTGGACAAGTGTCAATTTTGAACGGGATATATCGGTCGCGATCAATTCGCCCCGGTCACCCATCAGTTGAGCGATGTGGCAGCTTTTACCGCCGGGAGCACAGCAGGCGTCCCAGACCCGCTCACCCGGTTCGGCGCCCAGCAGTATCCCCGCCAATTGTGAAGCTTCATCCTGTACGGCAAAGAGCCCGGCATCAAAGCCGGGAAGTGCGCTGACCATGTGGCGCCCCGCAATTGTGATGCCGTCCGGGGAGAAACGGCAGGGTTTCGCTTCGACGCCATGTGTTTCAAACTCCCCCAGCAGCTGGTCGCGAGTGGAACATAGCGTGTTGACCCGCAGAGTCAGCGGGGGCTGCTGTGAGGAAGCTTCTGCCAGCTGCTGTGCATCGTTAACGCCGAGTTGCCCGATCCACTGTTCAACCAGCCACTCCGGTTGGGAATGACGCGCCGATATCGCTGCCGCCGGATTGGTGCTGATATCAGGGAAAGTTAGCGTATCCCGGCGCCTGAGGAAGTTTCTCAGGACGGCATTGATCAGGCCGCTGGTGCCTGGTGTAATCAGTTTTGCCAGGTTGACCGATTCATTGACGGCGGCCGACTCGGGAATACGGTCGAGGCAGGTCAGCTGGTACAGGCCGATCCGCAGGATGACCAGCGCCAGCGGGTCAAGCTCAACCATCGGCTTTTCAAGCAGCTGTTGGAGAATATGATCCAGGGTCCCCTGGCGTCTGAGCACACCGAATACCAACTCAGCGTAGAGCCCCCGGTCGGGGCCGCTCAGCATGCCGTTAGAAAGTTCGATATCGATCAGGCGGTCAGCAAACCCGCCCTCCTTCCTGATGCGCAGCAATGTTTCACAGGCCGCCTGGCGGGGATTTGCAGTGGATATGCCTTTCGCGGCGCGTCTAATTATCATGTGTCCTCGATATATCTCACAAGTATGGAAAGAGAAGGTAGTCATGTACGCTCGATCAGGGACCATAATAAGCATGTAGAGAAAAAAGTGCAAGGGGGTGATGTTTCTGCGTTATTATGTCGTTTAAACAGGCTATTCCACTTGCATATTGACGGCTTAATTGCTAAAGTACACGACCTTATAAATCCTGCACAAGAACTGAATTTCATTGATGAATCTTCTGGCTGTCGAAAAACCTGCCCGTTATATGGGGGGCGAGATGGGCTCTATCCGCAAGGATGTAGCTGATCTACGCTTTGCCCTTGCGTTTCCCGATGTATATGAAGTCGGCATGAGCCATCTTGGATTAAAAATTCTATACCACATTCTAAATGGGGTTGAAGGGATTGCTGCGGAGCGTGTTTTTGCCCCATGGCCTGACATGGAAGAGCAGATGCGAGCAGCCGGTGTTCCGCTGGCGACGCTGGAGACCTCCACGCCTTTGGCCGACTGTGATATTATCGGCTTTACCCTGCAGTACGAACTTTCCTATTCCAACATACTGCATATGCTTCGTTTGAGCGGTATTCCGCTGTTGGCGAGCGACCGGGAGAGTTCTTTTCCGCTGATCATTGCCGGCGGGCCCTGCGCCTATAACCCGGAACCGCTGGCTCTTTTTTTTGATGCCGTACTGTTAGGGGATGGTGAAGAAGCCGTCTTGGAAGTTGCCTTGGTGGTACGGGAAGCAAAGGTGCTGGGTGAAAGCAAAGCTCAGCTGCTTGAGCGCCTTTCAGAAATAGAAGGGGTCTATATCCCTTCATTCTTTGAGCCGCAGTACGCTCCTGATGGCACCCTGTCAGCAATCAAGCCTCTCAAGCCGGGGTACACGTCCGTCCGGCGGCGTTTCCTGTCGGATCTTGATGCGGCCCCCTATCCGGATTCTCCCGTCGTTCCGTTTATGAAGACGATTCATGACCGGGTGGCGGTAGAAATCGCCCGCGGCTGCACGCGTGGCTGCCGTTTCTGCCAGGCCGGTTATGTTTACCGTCCGCTGCGGGAGCGATCACCAGAAACGATCCTGAACATTATTGAAAAATCTCTTAAAGCTACCGGCTACGACGAAATATCATTGCTTTCACTTTCAACCGGTGACTATTCCTGCGTTACTCCGCTGGTGACCGAATTGATGGCGCGCTATGCTGAGGACCGTGTTGCAGTTTCGCTCCCCTCACTGCGGGTCGGCAGCTTATCGGATGAGCTGATTGATGAGATAAAAAAAGTACGCAAGACCGGATTTACCCTGGCGCCGGAGGCGGGAAGCGAACGGATGCGTCGGGTCATCAACAAGGGAATCACCGAGGACGACCTGATTGCCGGAGCCGCCTCAATCTATGGTGCCGGTTGGCGTTTGATCAAGCTCTACTTCATGATCGGACTCCCTGGAGAAACGGCTGACGATGTTGCCCAGATCGCGACGCTGGCCCGTCAGGTTAAGGATCAGGCAAAAAAGAGCGGCGCGTCCGGTGATGTCAATGTTGCCGTCAGCACTTTCGTCCCCAAGGCTCATACACCATTCCAGTGGGAACCGCAGATTTCGATGCAGCAAACCACCGATTTCCAGTATCAGCTGCATTGTGATCTCAAAAAACGTAAACTTAAATTTAAATGGCAGGATGCGCCGCTTTCGTTCATGGAAGGGGTCTTTGCCCGCGGAGACCGTCGTCTGGCCCAAGTGCTGATTCATGCTGTCGAATTGGGGTGCCGCTTTGACGGCTGGCGCGAACATTTTTCACTGGCGCTCTGGCTGCAGGCGTGTTCCGATTGCGGAATCGCGCCGGAATGGTATTTGCGTCGGCGGGAGCTGGATGAAATCCTGCCGTGGGACCACCTCGATTGCGGTGTGACGCGTGAATTTCTGCTGGCCGAACGCGAGCGGGCACTCCAGGAAGCGGCGACGGAGGATTGCCGGGAAGGCAGCTGCAGCGCCTGCGGTGTCTGTGATTTCAGTGTCGTGTCGAACCGGATTTCCGGTCAGGATACCATGCCCTCACGTCCGAATATCTCCTCTGATGAGCATGCCGCCACCCGGATACGCCTCAGGTTTTCCAAAATCGGAGTTATGCGCTATTTGAGCCATCTTGAGCTGATTACCGTCTTTACCCGTGCTGTCAGCAGGGGAGGGGTGCCGATCCTTTTTTCACTCGGTTTTCATCCTCATCCCCGCTTCTCTTTCGGAACGGCAACTTCCGTGGGGGTCGAATCCGAAGCGGAATACATGGATATGTTTGTTGCCGCCGGCATTGCTCCCGGTGAAGTACAGGAACGCCTTAATGCGGTGCTGCCGGAAGGATTGCGGATTCTGACTGCGGAGGAAGTTGATGCCAAAGCTCCCTCCCTCTCGACCTTGATTGAAGCTACCCGCTATCGGATAACGGTAGCAGATGCGGATCCGGAAGAGTTGGTAAAGCAATGTGTGCAATTTTTGGCACATGATGTTTTTGCTATTCAGCGGTCAAAAAAAGGGCAGACCACATCGGTCGATCTGCGGGGTGAAACCGTATCACTCACTGCGGCGGGTCAGACGGTGGAGCTTGTCGCCAAAAGGGGCAAACCGGTTGAGTTCGCCAGGGCCATAACCGGTAATGTAGAACTCCAGGGAGATGAAATCCAGGTTGAGAAACTGGAAGTCATTTTTGTCTCGCCCTGGTAAAGAGGTCCACTTATAACGTACTGATATCAGCTATTTTAAGATATATTTCATATAAACGGAGAAAATCACCATGGGAGCTGAATTAGTAATTAACGCCGCCTCCCACGAAACCCGCATCGCGCTGATTGAAAACGGTACCATTGCCGAGCTTTATATCGAACGAAGCCGCGAAAAGGGGATAGTGGGTAATATTTACAAAGGTCGTGTCATTCGCGTATTACCCGGAATGCAGGCCGCTTTTGTGGATATAGGCCTGGAAAAGGCCGCTTTTCTTTACGTCGCCGACGTTTTCGATGCCGTCGAGGAGTATGAATCGCTGCTGTATGCCGGCGGTAAAAAGGAGGACGAGCCGGCTGAAGATGAGGAAATCCATGACCACGCTGAGTTCCGTCCGCTCCATCCGATTGAGGATCTTCTGCAGGAGGGTCAGGAGCTGCTGGTACAGATATCCAAGGAGCCGCTCGGCACCAAGGGGGCCCGCATAACTTCACATATCTCCCTGCCGGGACGGCATTTGGTTTATATGCCGACTGTTGACCATATCGGTATTTCGCGGCGGATAGAGGATGAGGAGGAACGCGAACGCTTGCGTGAAATTGTTGAACGCCTCAAAAAGCCGGGCTCCGGTTACATTGTCAGGACCGTTTCGGAAGGGAAGAGCGAAGAAGACCTGATTGCCGATATGCAGTACCTGACGACCCTGTGGGAAGAGATCTCCAGCCGTCAGGCGAAGGGTGCAGTGCCTTCGCTGCTTCATTCAGATCTGGATGTTGTCCAAAAAGTGGTCCGGGATATAGTCACCGAGCAGGTCGATAAGATAGTTGTCGATTCACAGGTCGATTACGACAGGATTGTGCATTTTATCTCGACCTTTGCGTCAAAGATGAAATATACGATCGAACTGTATGATGAAGAAGAGCCGATCTTTGATCGTTACGGGCTTGAAGTTGAAATAAGTCGCGCTTTGGGGAGAAAGGTGTGGCTCAAGTCTGGCGGTTACATCATCATTGAACAGACTGAAGCCCTGAGCGCCGTGGATGTCAACACCGGCCGTTTTGTAGGCAAGCACAATCTGGAAGACACAATATTGAAGACCAATCTGGAAGCGGTCAAGGAGATCGCCTACCAGCTCCGTTTACGAAATATCGGCGGAATCATTATTATTGATTTTATTGACATGGAAAAAGAGGTCAATCGGGAAAAGGTCTATGGGGCGCTCGAAGAGGCTTTGAAAGCGGATAAATCGAAGACGAATATTCTGAAAATATCTGAGCTCGGCCTGGTCGAGATGACCAGAAAACGGGTGCGGGAGAATATCAGCCGCATGATGTGCGAACCTTGCAGCTATTGTGAGGGGCGCGGCTATATCAAGTCAAAGATCACCGTCTGTCACGAAATATTCCGTGAATTGCGCCGGGAGATGCTTGACCTCCGCGGCAGCAAAGCGACGGTGACAGTTCATCCGCAGGTGGCTGACCTGCTTTATGATGAAGAACGGCGCGGACTTGAAGAGCTGGAAAAGAAATTTAAAAAAAGAATCACGGTGAGGGCCAAACCGGGCTTCCATCAGGAACAGTTCGAAATTACGATCAGCTGACCCCTTTTTACGCCTGGCACCAGACTAAACGCAGAGAGAGGTGAGGGGATTAAAAACCCTCACCTCTCTCTGCGTTTGATTTTCAGTGTGTGTATATTACGCTGCTCTTCTGCTCAGCTCATTCTGTTCATAGTGAGCCGAGAAATACTCCATAGCCTCGCGCATGATATCCGACACGCTCTTGTGAGTGGTTTTTACCAGATTTTCCAAGTGGTCGCGCTCTTGATCACTCACCCTCATTGAAATGACATTGTAACGTGGATTTTCTCCCATTCTTCCCATTTTAATCTCCTTCTTTCTTTTATTATGGTTTATTTCGAGTTTGTATATCGAATATGATGTATACATTAGCTAATATCATGCCAAGTATGTATACAAAAAATATACTATTAAATACGTCTAGTTATAAACCAGATCTGCAAAACTTGTTTATCGGAGAGCGAAATAGTGTGCCATAAGTGGCGCATAAGTGGCCAGAAGTATACACTATTGTGAAACGGGATTCGTATCCAGGTCGGTGAGGTTTTTTACAGGGTAGTGGCGGTCTGGTTGGAGATTGATTTTGATCGCCGGACAACTTCAATGCCATGTTTTTCGAGCAGACGATAAAAGGTTCGCCGGGTGAGGTTTGCCAGACGGGCCGCTTTGGCAACGTTCCCATTGGTCTCTTCGAGATAGCGCTCGATAATATTTCTCTCGGTGCGGACAACCTGCAGTTCACGTTCGGCCTTGAATGAGACCCGGCGCCGATTAACATCGATGTCTGGACATGATTCGTAGGTGTCGATAAAAACAGTGGGGAGATTTTCGAGCCGGATAAGGCCATCTTTAGCC
The DNA here is from genome assembly GCA_019162745.1 of Deltaproteobacteria bacterium. Taxonomy (GTDB): domain Bacteria; phylum Desulfobacterota; class Desulfuromonadia; order Geobacterales; family Pseudopelobacteraceae; genus JACRCG01. Next base: position 85,570 of record JAFLLC010000014.1, read on the forward strand.
AGAACAGCGCTGCGTTCGATGACATTCTGCATCTCGCGGATATTTCCAGGCCAGGAATAACGCTGCATGGCTTTGACGGCCCGCTCTTCGATGCCGGCGATTGTTTTATTCAGTTTTTTTCTGGCTTTGTCGAGAAAGTGCCTGGCCAGTTCCGGCACAGATTCAGCGCGATTCCGCAACGGCGGAAGCTCTATGCAGAAAACATTCAGGCGATAATAGAGGTCGCCCCGAAACCACCCTTCCCGTACACCCTGTTCTAGATCCTTATTGGTCGCAGCAATCAGCCGCACATCGACCTTTTTAGCCACAACACTGCCAACCGGTCGCACCTCTCCCATATCCAGAACTCGCAGCAGCTCAGCCTGAAGTTTGGGGGTGATATCGCCGATTTCATCCAGAAAAATAGTGCCGCCGTTGGCCGCCTCAAAAAGCCCCTTTTTGTCGGCGATAGCGCCGGTAAATGAGCCTTTCTTATGACCGAACAGTTCACTCTCAAGGAGTGAATCTGTCAGTGTCGTGCAGTTGACCGTCATGAGCGGTTTATCATTGCGGTGACTTTGACGGTGGATGGCACGGGCGGTCAGCTCCTTTCCTGTGCCGGTTTCACCGCTGATAAGCACGGTTGTCGGGGTGGGAGCAACCTGGCGGATCAGCTCAATCACCTCCATGATTCCGGGGTCACTGCCGACAATCATGTCATCCCCAGCCTGCCGGTCCAGCTCGCGCTGCACCAGTTCACATCTCTGCATGAGGCGTCCGCGCTCCTCCTCGATCAGCTGCATGTTATGGGGAAGGCACATTGTAATATCAGCGAGCCCCTGATATACCGCTACTGCATGTTCACGACAGCTGTTGTAGCCGCAGGCGCGGCAGTTGAGCTCGTCCGCTTGCGTAAATTTGTTTGTAGAATGAAGGATCCGCTTAATGTCATCCTTGCCCGGAATCGGCAGTTTCAGTGACTTGTCTGAGTAGGAACGGGAAAGATCGGGCAGAAGCGCCGTTGAACTATAGTGTGGTGCAGTGTCATAAGGGGAGGTGGAATTATTATGGCAAACAATAAGCTTGCGCTTGAAAAAATGATTGAGATCCTTATCGCGGGCCGGGCCGTCTACACAGCCGCCGTCACAGAAACGAAGATCTACAAACGCCGGTGAAATCCGCCCTGCGGCCAGGTCACGAATAATACCGATCGTGTGTGCCTCACCTTCGGCGCTGATGGTGTCATTATCCTGGAAATCAGTCTGGATATCAAAAGTCTTAAGTGGACCGCCGGTGAGTGTAAAGAGCCGTCCGTCGCCCGGGTCAACCCCGTCAAACGGCATCTCAGCCAAGGTGGCCGGAGTGATACCCCTGTTTTTGAGGAGTTTATTAATCTCCTGATATGTCAGCACGACATCTATTGCTCCGGATGCCTCACCCTGTATTTCAAATTTAGCCGCGATGCAGGTGCTGACGTAGACCACCCGGGTCTCTTCACCAAGGATGCTTTTGATGAAGCGTCCCATAGCAATCATCGGTGAAACAACCGGCATGATATTCGGGACCAGCGTCGGATAATGGCGTTCGATTAAATCTACCACCGCCGAACAGTGTGAGGAAATAAGAGGACGGTCGGCAGGCTGCAGGGCACTGTGATAGCTCTCGGCGATCATGCGGGCACCATATGCCCCTTCGTGCACTTCACAGAAACCAAGGCTTTTTAAAGCCGTCACCAGCTGACCAGCTTTGATTGTGTGGAAAAAAGCCGGAAACGAACAGCCGAGCACCGCTACAACCGGTGAACCGGATGCGAGCATTTCCTGTGTTCTGACCACCCGGTCAACCACAACCTTGGCATCTTGCGGGCAGCTCAGGCAATTGCCGCAGCCGATACAGCGGTCATACATGATCTGGGCAAAGCCTCCGTCAACCTTTATGGCCTTGACAGGGCAGCTGCGGACACAGGAATAACAGAGGCGACAACGCTCTTTATATGTGACGATAGGTTCCATGATTTTCTGCTTTAAAAATATTCAAGTATTTAGTGTATACACTAAATAAAAAATATGTGCAACATTTGTCACACATTGTCGCCAGGCAATTCCTAGATTGTCAATGAACCATCAGCAATAATAACCTGCCGACTCCCCTCTGCCATAATTGCGGTAAGTGTCGGCTGATAGAAAACGTAATCTTCATGGAAAGGTGCGCTGACCGTGCC
>JAFLLC010000014.1:87869-98287 GCA_019162745.1 Deltaproteobacteria bacterium
CCCGTGACTCATCCCCTCCAGCGGCGCCAGATAGGCCTCACCCGCCGGCAGGTTGCCAAAGCTTCCCGGTGCGGTCAGCAGGCCGTCGTCACCTTTCGCATACCGCCCCTGTTTACAGATGTTCATATCGGTGCCATTGGGGGTGGTGACGCGAATCCATTCGGCCTTGTTCACCGCTTCTACAAGGCGCGCAGTGCGCATTGCCAGGGCACTCCAGTCTACGGTCATTGAAGTATGAAACATCTCCGGATCGAAATGCGGCAGGCTGGCGAAGCGGCAGCCTGCCGCGCACGCCAGAGCACGATAGCGGGTATGGCTGGTAGAGTTGTTTGCCATGGCGATGATGATCCCGACGACGTCCTCCCGCTGCAGCAGAACAATCTCCCTGGCCCGCGTGATCTCTTCCGGCAAGGCCTCCTTGGCGAGCAGCTTTTGTAATAATCCCTCCGATTCCAATGCCGAGATGATGCGGTCGCCAAAGGTCGCCAGCCAAAGTTCGTATGGCGGTTCGGCTCCCGAAGCGGGGGTGGCGGGAAATTCCACAAATAATCCGCTGCCGTATTCCCGCGCAGCGAATCGGGCCGCAGATCGTGCGGTGGCATTCAGCCTCGTCCTCCGGTCGCGATCAGAGGCGGAAGGTGTTTCGTCAGGGCGGATGGTATCACTGAACAGAAGCACCCGCTCCCCCGGATTTATGCCCATATTATTTTCAAAGAGGCTGCGGAATGCATCATCAAGATTCAGGTGGTTTGACATACGATTTGTTTCTCCCGTAAATAAGGATCTGGATATCAAGTGTATACAGCATATAGCACATTGCCGGTAAAAGGTAAAACTGCTAGAGAATATAGTTGTCTCTCCACAGTTTTTTCCTTGATTTATAAGGTGTTAGTGTGATAATGATGCATACTGTATACAATTCTAATAGAAATATTTATTCAATAATCGCGAGTACTTAATCCTGCTTTCAGGGTTGGATGGTGGAGGTTTTTGTGGCACAGGTTATTTTTTCAACGTGGGGCGGAAAAACAGTTGATAACAGAAATGTAACCGGAGAACCGCAGGCGGTGAGCTACCGATTGCCGGTTGCATTTGATGGTCAGCGCTCATTGCGGGCGTTTATGGGATGGGACGGCATTATTCTGTTTGACAAGGATGTTGATGTCCCTGCTATGACCGCGGAGTACATGAAACGGGTTCAGACTCTGTTCTGCTGTGGCCGGTGTACGCCGGGCAAAAAAGGCACCAAGGTATTGATGGACCTTTTCCAGAATGTTTTGAACGGCACAGCGACCGAGGCGGATCTGGATACGGTTGGTGATCTGGCTGAACTGCTGAAAAACTGCAAGTGCACCCTCTGCCAGAGTGCTACTGTGCCGGTCTTTGATGCGGTAAAACACTACCGGGCTGATTTTCTGGCGTATCTGAATCCGGTCTGCCGCCCACGAGTACAACCGGCATCCTATATTCACAAAATTACCGCACCCTGTATGGACAAGTGTCCTGCCCATATCGATATTCCCAAATATATTGAGCACATTAAAAATTACCAGTACGGCGAAGCGCTAGCTACCATCCGTGAAAATATGCCGATGCCGGCTGTCTGCGGCCGGGTCTGTCCCCACCCATGCGAGACCGCCTGCCGCCGCAATAACGTTGATAGCCCCATCAATATAATGGTGCTGAAACGCACCGCTTCTGATTACGAGAGGGAGCACAATATTACTCCGCCAATGCAGCCTGAACCGCCAAAGGGCAAAAAGGTTGCCATCGTCGGTGCTGGTCCTGCCGGGCTTTCCTGCGCGTATTATCTTGGGCTGCAAGGGTACAAATCCACTATTTATGAGGCGCTCCCCGAAGGATACGGCGGCGGCATGATTGCGGTCGGTATCCCGGCTTATCGTATGCCGCGTCACATTCTGCAGCGGGACGTGGATATTATCGCGTCGGTCGGCGCAGAGATCAAGTACAACATGCGGGTGGGCAAGGACATAACCCTTGCAGAACTGAAACAGCAGTACGACGCCGTCTTCCTGGCGCCTGGCGCGCATCGCTCCAAGCCGATGGGGGTTGAAGGCGAAGACAAAGGGTACAAAGGCTTTCTCTCCGGAGGTATCGATTTCCTGCGTGAGGCCTATTTGGGCAATCCGACCGGCATGGGCAAAAAAGTCTGCGTTGTTGGCGGTGGTAATACCGCCATCGACTGTGTCCGGGTCGCCCTGCGCGAAGGAGCCGAAGAATCTATCCTGCTGTATCGCCGCTCCCGTAAGGAGATGCCGGCTGACGTGTGGGAGGTTGACGGTGCCGAAGAGGAAGGGGTCCGCTTTGAATTACAGGTTCTCCCGACCAAGATCATCGTGGATGCAAACGAACAGGTTACCGGTGTGGAATGTGTCCGCATGGCGATGGGTGAGCCGGACGCCTCCGGGCGGCGGCGTCCGGAACCGGTACCCGGCAGCGAATTTATCGTCGAGTGTGACACGGTTATTCCGGCCATCGGCCAGGACCCGGATCTCGGCTTCATCCCTCCCGACATGGGTATCGATATCACCAAATGGAATACGATCGTCACCAAATACCTGCCGCTGAAGGATGATGCCGGCAAAGATCTGAAAGACGGTATGGGCAATATGCTTTCCCGTTCACTGATAACCGATTGTGACGGTGTTTTTGCCGGCGGTGACGCAGAGATCGGACCGCTGACCGTTGTTGCCTGCATCGGCAATGCCCACCGTGCCGCCCAGGTCATCCAGCGCTGGCTGGAAGAGGGTAAGGCCTATCTTTCGGAGCAGGATATTTTTGATGACCTGCTGAGTTATCTGGGAGTGTACGACAAGAACGAAACTGTCGCCTGGCTGGACTCCTCTGATCGCGCCAGCCAGAAAGAGGTGCACGGCAAGGAACGGGCCTCCAAGGGCAACTACGGTGAGGTCGAACTCGGCTTCAGCGATACCGCCGCACAGATCGAGGCGGACAGGTGTCTGCGCTGCTACCGCATGGCGATGGTGGCATTGTAGTAACTGTCTAACTTACTAAGAACTTATTGGAGATATACGGCATGGCACATACAGAGCCCAGTGACAAAAAGAGTACGGCAACATTGACCATCGACGGCAAGCAGATAACGGTCCCCGTCGGTGCTACTATCCTGGAAGCGGCGGCGGAATTAGGTATCAAGATCCCTACTCTCTGCTGGCTGAAGAAGGTCTCCACAACCGGTGCCTGCAGGATTTGCGTGGTCAAGGTTGAGGGTGTAGACCGCTTCATGACCGCCTGCAACACTCCGGTCAAGGACGGCATAACGGTTACTACTACGTCGCCGGAGCTCGAGTCTGCCCGCAAAAAAACTCTGGAGCTTATGCTCGTTAACCATCCGCTGGACTGCCCGGTCTGTGATGCCGGCGGTGAATGTGATCTGCAGGATACCTGCTACTCCCTTAAGGTTGATAAAAACAGTTATGGTGCCGCTCTGGAACGACTGCCGATCCGTTATGACTGGAAGCTGCTGGAGAGCGACCCGAACCGCTGTATCCTCTGTGAAAAATGTGTCAAGGTCTGCCGGGAAGTTGTCGGCCGTGAAGCAATTGAGATCGTAGACAGAGGAGATAATACAATCATCGATACCATCTCCCGTCAGCCGCTGAACTGCGATTTCTGTGGCAACTGCATCGATGTCTGTCCGACCGGTACACTGATCAGCAAGCCGTTTAAATTCAAGGGACGCCCCTGGACTTTTGATGTGACCGACAGCATCTGCGCATTTTGTTCCTCAGGCTGTCAGATCCAGTACCATGCCAAGGAAGGCCGGGTTGAGCGGGTTACCAGTTCCGATGACGGTTATAACAAGGGTAATCTCTGCATCAACGGCCGTTTCGGCTATGCCGCCTTCAACTCGCCGGAGAGGATAACATCACCCTTGATCAAAGATAGCTCAGGTAAATTGGAAAAAGCTACCTGGGATCAGGCGCTCGGGGCTGTTGCCACGGGGTTAAAGGATATCGCGGTCGCCTCAGGCGGGAGCGCTGTTGCCGGTATCGGCTCGCCCCGTGTTACCAATGAAGAAAATTATCTCTTCCAGAAGTTCCTGCGTGGGGCACTTGGGAGCAACAATATCGACTCCGAGGCTCGTCTCGGCTATCTCCCTGCACAAGTAATACAGTGGGAAATGCTCGGCTACAGCGGCGGCACCTTCGGTATGGATGTCATTGAAAAGGCGTCCGCAATTGTCGTTATCGGAGCCGATCTTAAAGCCGAATCAGCCGGATTTGCCTATCGCGCGATCCAGGCTGCCACCAAAAATGACGCAAAACTTGTACTGGCAGGGAGTCGTGCCAGCTCGATGAACAAATTTGCCAACGCTTTTCTGCAGTGTCGTCCCGGCAGTGAAGCCTGGCTGGTTGCCGGTCTTAACAAGGCGGTACTGGCTGAAGGGCTTGTTCCCGCTGCCAACGTAACGAAGCTTGAAGCTCTGAAGTTGTCACTGGACGCAGTTACGTTCGAGCGGATCGCTGAAATTTCGGGGGTCTCCGAAGTTCAGCTCCGTGAAGCCGCAGCTCTGATCTGTTCAGGCGGACGTACCGCAGTCATCTACGGTGCCGACGTCATCCGTTCGGCCGATAGCAGGAACGCCGTTGCCGGGGTCGTTAATCTGGCGCTGCTGACCGGAGCCGTGGCCGAAACCGGGGCCGGGATTTATCCGCTGGATGAAAAAAACAACACTCAGGGGATGCTGGACATGGGGGTCTGCCCCGAGTATCTGCCCGGCTACCATACCTATGAACACGCCGCCGGCGCCTTCAGCTCCGCCTGGAAGGCCACCGTGCCGGTGATTCATGGCAAAGATCTGTTTCAGATTGTGGATGCTATTGAAGCCGGTCAGATCAAGGCGCTGTATGTCATGGGAAGCGATCCGCTCCATTTCATGCCGGATCGCAGCCGCGTCACCAAAGCTTTGCAGAAGCTGGAACTGCTGGTAGTACAGGATCTCTTCCTGACCGATACGGCCCGCCTGGCGCATGTTTTTCTCCCGGCGGCAACCGGAGCCGAAAAGTCAGGTTCCTTCACCTCTGCCGATAACCGGGTACAAAGCTTCAGCGCCGCCGTTAAACCTGCCGGTAATGCGCGCAGTGATGCCGATATACTGGCCTCGCTGCACAGACTGGTCGCCCCGGATGCCGCAGGTGTCTCTGCTTCGCTTGATGCCCTGCAGCACGAAATTACGGCTCTGACCGGCCTCTATAGTGAAATCTGCGATCAGAGCGGATGCCGTATGGGACGCATTAAAAACCGCATCGCAACATTTATTTGCGCTCCGCTTGCACCGCTTGCACTATCACCCGCCAGCCGTCCGTTTGCGCTGACGGTCGGTCCAGTGCTGCACCATAACGGTTCAATAACGACCAGATCAGAGAATAACATGCTGGTTGCAGGAGAAGCGTATATTGAACTGTCAGAGACTGATGCCGCATCAATGGGAGTCACTGGCGGAGATGTTCTTAAGATAACTTCAGATACCGGATCGGTTTCGTTGAAAGCCCGGTTGTCGGCTCAGCTCCAGTGCGGCGCCCTGTTTGTCCCGGTTCATTTCACTGTTGCGGCCATAAACACGCTTACCGGTTCCCCCTCGTTTCCGCAGTACGTTTCAATTTCAAAGGAGTGATTGTATTTTAACTCTCCTGAATATGATTATGGAAACGCCGCTTCTGCGGCGTTTCCATTTTGAATTATCAGTGTTCTCCCCATCCCTCACGCATGAGTAACACTATCAAAAACCGGCACAGAGCCTTGCTCAAGGCGGAGACGAACCTTTATCCGCATGGCCGCGTCGGGCAGCTTTCCATCTGTCTTGTCTCCCCAAGCCGCTATCGGACCGGCATGAGCAGCCTCGGTTTTCAGGCCGTTTACGCGCTTCTGGCCGACTCAACTGATATTCGCTGTGAACGGGCCTTTCTTCCCGAGCGCGAGGAGCTGGAAGAATACCGGCGCAGCGGCACACCGCTGCTCTCCCTGGAATCTTCAACTCCCCTGGCTGATTTCGATCTGATCGCCTTTTCTACTTCGTTTGAGCCGGACTACCTGAATATCCCCCTGCTCTTCACGCTGGCACGGATTCCGCTTTACTCGAGCGAGCGGACCCAGTCCGATCCGCTGATCATCGCCGGAGGCGCCGCCTTCTTTATCAATCCCGAGCCGGTTGCCGATTTTATCGATGCTATCTGCATCGGTGAAGGCGAGGATGTCATCCCTGCCATGATAACTACGCTGCTCTCTTCGGTTGACAACGGCAGACGCGGGCTGCTGCAGGCTCTCTCAGTTATACCGGGAGTATATGTCCCCGCGTTTTACCACCCGGTTTATAATTCAGGTACGCTGGCCGGATACGATGCCGAGGAGGGTGCCCCGTTGCCGGTCGTGCGCGCGCCGGTCTGTTTGGCGCAGCATGAACCTTCCTCTTCGCAGATCCTGACCGAAAATACCGAGTTCGGCGATATGTTCCTGGTGGAAGTCAGCCGGGGTTGTCCGCGTGGTTGCCGCTTCTGCAGCTCCGGTTTCATTTACGGCGCTTTTCGCCAGCAGCCGTTCGATAACGTTGTTGCTTTGATCGATCGGGGGCTTGCTCATCGCGGCAAGGTAGGACTGGTTGGTGCGGCTGTGTCTGATTATGCTGAAATCGGCCGGCTCAGTCGCTATATTGTCGAAAAAGGCGCCAAGGTATCTGTCTCTTCTCTCAGGGTTGACCGGATCGACGCCGGCATGCTGGATGCCCTGATCGCCAGCGGCCACAAAACGATCTCGCTGGCTCCGGAGGGCGGATCGCAGCGGATGCGTGACGTTATTCGAAAAAATCTGACCGAGGCGCAGATCCTTGGCGCCTGCGAGATGCTGATCGACCGCGATATACTCAACCTGAAGCTGTACTTTATTATCGGCCTTCCGGGTGAAACGGATGCCGACCTTGACGAGATGGTGCGGCTGATTGAAACGATCCGCGAAAGGGTCATCGAGCGGGGGCGCGCCAACAAAAGGCTGGGCGAAATTACCGTGTCTGTTAACCCATTCATTCCCAAGCCGTTTACCCCTTTTCAGTGGTGCGGCATGGAACCGCTTCCGTCGCTTGAGCGCAAGGTCAAGCTGCTTGAGTCTAGATTGCGGCGACTGTCGAATGTCAAGCTGAAGGTCGAAAGCCTGCGCGAATCCTACCTGCAGGCGCTATTGTCGCGCGGAGATCGCCGTTTGACTCCTCTGATAATTGCAATGGCCGAGGGGGCAAACCTCAAAAAAGCGGCGAAGTCCTGTGGAATCGATACAGACTGGTATGTACAGCGTACGATCACCGCAGATGAAATACTGCCGTGGAGCGTTGTCGGCACAGCGGAAATGACGCTGCTGCGTAGAGAGTATGAGCGGGCGCTGGCTGGAGGTGAAGGTTGAAAAAATGTACGATGTGCAAGAAAGAGTTTGACGAAAATGCAGTGCAGTCAGGTTATGCAGAAGCGGGTGAATGGCTGTCCGGTGAAATCTGGAAGGATGCTGGCGAATTATGCCCGCTTTGTCTTGAAAACCGGGCCAGACTGGTGATGATGTACGACCGTGATTATAATAGTTAGTAACGCGTCTAAAGTACGACATTCAATATGTTTAAAAGCTGATCCCATTCTTCAGGGTTTAGCAAAACCGGGCGCATCAGCGCATTTTTCCTCACCGCACGTGGGTTCTTCACCCAGCGTTTGAGTTTCTCCTCGCTCCAACGAGTGTTGTCAGTAAAGGTTGGGGGATAAAATCGGGTCAGAAGCCCTGACAGATTTGGTCCCGCCGTCCCGCTACCCAGACCACCATCCCGTTTGGACAGCACTTTGTGACAACCACCACAATGCTTCGAAAAGATATTCCGCTTTTCTGATCCGGCATCACTGAAATGCACTACTTGAGGCGGATCTTTGAGGAGCTTGCCGGTCTGCCGCCCACCCGCCAGAACTGCTGTTACCAGGTTGTCAAGATCCTGTTCGGAAAAACGGAAAACAGGCATATAGATGGCCGGATCAAGCAAAGCTTTGCGGATCGCCTCAGGGCTGGTGGTCCAAAGCAGTTTGTCCAGGTTTGAGGCAAGATGATTCCCTGTGTTGTTCAAAACATGGCAGCGGCGGCAGGCGGCCTGTTCGGCAAGTTTTGTGCCGGCAATGACGGCTGGTGTCCGGGGGTTCGTAAAGGTCGCGTACTGTCCTGCTATCACGCCGCTATGTGCCAGTTGCTTGCGACTGGTCTGCTGATTGCCAAGATGACAATACCGGCAACTCCCCTGTTCCGTGTAATGAGCCGGATGACAGCCAAGACAGTGGTTGCGAGGTGCAGCTTCACCACTGCAAATGCCGGTCAGCAGTAATACGACTATCAGAACGGCAGCACGAAGGCCCAATTTTCCCCCCTGAAGAACAGCGCAATCACCGTCAGCACCACCATGCCCAGAAAAAAAACCTGTACAGATACTGCAATCATCCTGTGTCTGGGGCCGAACCAGGCTGCCTTGTCCGGAGCTTTGCGGATCAGCCAGGGCAGAGCAGTAAACAGTACCCCTGCCAGCAGTACCGGATAGATCAGCCAGACCCGATAGCTGACCAGTTCCTGAGTCCAGAGCAGGAACCAGGCTGATTTGGCCGGATTTGGCACCACTGCCAGCTTGGCCGGTTCCTGCAGGGGTGCCGGTATTAGCAGTGCGAGCAGAAAAAGCAGGGCGGTACAGAGCCAGAAGGCCCGTTTTATCAGGCTAAAAAAATGTGGTGAGCTTTTGATATAGGTCTTCATAGATACGGCAGCAGCCCCTTCTGCTTGCGGACCAGGTAAAAATGCAGGAGGCAGAGGGTGATCGTCGAGATCGGCAGTACCACAATATGCAGCACATAAAAGCGGATCAGCGATAGTGGACCTCCCACATTATCCGGCACCAGGATATCATGGAAAAAACCGCCCAGAGGGACAGTATCCAGCAGGGTCATACCGGTCTGGGTGGCCCACAACGCCAGCTGATCCATCGGCAGCAGATAGCCGGTATAGGCTTCAAAGACTGCCAACCCCAGCAGGCAGACCCCGATAATCCAGTTACGTTGCCGTGGCGGGGCAAAAGCACCGGTAAGCACAACCCGCAGGGTGTGCAGCATGATCAAAATAAGGAATGCGTGAGAACTTATCCGGTGCAGGCTGCGCAGATATTTTCCACCATAGACCGACCCTTCCAGAAAGATGATCGAGTTGTATGCTTCAGCGGCGCCGGGGCGGTAATAGAACAGCAGCATCAATCCTGACAGGGCCAGCAACAGCAGGGTGCTGAAGGCGACTCCTCCCAGGCAGAGGGTGTAGCTCAGCCGGAGGTTTTGCTTCAGCACTACCCTGGGAAAGAGATGTTTAAAAAAGTCTTTGAACAACGAGAATCCTCCGGTCAGCCTGATACAACCAGCTCAGTTGCAACCTGTTCCACGACTAATCTGGCAAGCGGTCGCTCTGCCGGTCCGGTCAGCACCTTCCCCGCGCGGTCAAAATGACTCCCGTGACAGGGGCAGACCATGCCGTCCGGAGTGACGGCAACGGTACATCCCAAGTGTGTACAGACCAGGCTCATGGCAATGAAAGTGGTCCCTTCACGCATGACCGCAACCCGTTCCTGGCGAAAGATCAGGGCTCCACCTGCCGGGATATCGGCAATCGGCACCCGTAGTAACGCGGGTTTTTTCGCCGCTTTTGGGGTAAGAAACCGCCAGAGCCCGGTCAGTAGCAGCGGCAGACCTATCAGTGCGGTAATAAAGGAGCGGCGGGTATGACGAATCGTTTCCATTTATCTCCGTATGTCCTTTTGTTATCTCAAAACATGGGCTGCTAAAACTTTCTGGACTTCATAGATGTTTATGTCCTTATTAAAGTGTTTTTCAAGCGGTATTGTGTCACTGCCGATCCACAGCTTTAATTCGGCGTTAAGATCGAAGCTTTCCCCTGTCTGAACGCTGAATTTGGTGATGTTGCCGTACGGTATTGAAACATATTCAATCTGCTTGCCGGAAATGCCCTGTATATCGACAAGGATCAATCTCTTGTTGGTGAACAGCAATGTGTCCCGGAGAACGATAAAACCCACCTCAATGATTTCTCCATCAACAAGCAGCTGCCCATAATCCGAGGAGAATTTCCTGGCTTCTGACGAACCGGTATTTTTTGTAACTCCGGTAAAAATTCCCATGATTCATTGCTCCAGTAGCCATGATGTATTTAAATTAGGGGCGATCCAAGAGGTTCTCTTTAGTAGCGCCACAAAAAGAGGCGGGCTCACGCCCGCCCTTTTTGTGAGGCCGTGATGAAATGCCCGAAGACGTTTATTTTGCTGCCACGGCATCAGCTGCCGCCCGCCCGAGCGCTTCGCACTGTTCAAGCACTTC
>JAFLLC010000039.1:0-71386 GCA_019162745.1 Deltaproteobacteria bacterium
ACCCACCTCCTAACCTTCGGTTCAGGAGGGGGAATGCACTCGCATTTGTTCAATGTAATTATTTTAATTTCGCGCTACAGATCCGGTCATTGCAGCTGGCTGAAGCCCTCGAAAGGGTCGGAACAGGACACCTGCGGACCAAACCTCCCTATCACCTTTCAGGCGGCGAAAAAAGCGGATTGCCATCACCACCGTGCTGGCCATGTCGCCAGAAATTCTGGTCATGGGTGAACCGACCAACAGACTCGACCCTTTCGCGCGACATCAGCTTATGTATCTTTTACGGGATTTTCAGCACACCAGGATAATAGCGGGATGTTTGTCCTGCTGAGGATTATTTTTTACTGGAACCGAAAAACGAAAGGATAGCTTCATCAAGCTGTGCTGTTTTGCTGACTGTATCAGAAGGAGCACTGTTTTTCGTCTGAGAGGCAGAATCGCTTTTTGCCTGTTGCTGCGTTAATTCCAACGGCAGCGGCACATCATTTTTTGACGCGGAATCGGAGGGTGAATTGAACGCAAAGAGCTCTGCAATCGGATCAACTTCCGGTGCTAAAGTGGAAATTTTATAGTTCTCTATCAGCTGGGGTTTCAATGAAAATGCCTTTTCGTCAAATTCACCCGCTTTCAGTCGGCGCATCATCTCCTTGTGCTGCTCTTTCATCAACTCTTCTACAACTACTTCCAGATTGTCCATTTTCAAAATATCAGAATAACCGGTTTTTTTTGAACTGATGATCACACCGCCCCGATAGAGCAATGTTATGAAGTGCGGCGCGGTCACTCCACTATCCTCGGTCTGGACGTGAAAGACCTCCCCCTTGTACATCAGATTGTGATTAAACCCCAGAACCATCGCGATACCTTTATTGTAGATTACCTTATTTTGGGTTGTTAATGCCAGATCCGGTTGACGGCGTTTCAGTCTCTGGTGGTGGAGGCTGTTCCAGAGAGTAATCAGGCTGCAGAGGCTCGGAAAGATCGAGATGGCGCAGGATAGCCGCCGTATTGCCGCCAATGTTTAATTTAACCCTTTGTATCTTGGGAAAATTAACGGTAACGGTATTCACAACAGCATATACCGCCAGCATCTCGGCTGAACTGCCGGAAAGCATCGCATCAGAAAACGCACTATTAAACTCGATCGTTGCCTGATCCCCTTCAATACTGACAGCATAAACAGCGGTTCCCTCCGGTACCGTTTGTTCAAATGCCCCGACCGGGCCGTTCAGCAAAGCGGCAAGAACATTTTTCAGGCAGGCGTCGTCATCATCACAATGGTCAAGTACCCGTGCTTCCCTCGCCAGACGTGTCCCGTCGACAGCAAAAAAAAGCGTCACAGCCTGATACCCTTTCGCTCCCTGCTCTGGCGGAGCGATCGGCACTTCATAGCTGGAGCGATATTTTTGCCAGATCATGATGCTGAAAAAGATAATAAATACCAGAAACGGTATTATTATACTGATTGTGACCTTTTTTCGCGTGTGGACTGCCATCAGACTATTACCTCTTCTTCATCAAGGCTGACCTGGAATACGTCGCCCAGCTTTCCACCCAGAAAGCGATTGCCAACACGGATAAAACCGGCCGGTATGTCGCTGACATAATAATAATGGTTCCCCTTTTCAGCCGGAGGGCGAAGCAGACTCTTCTCCGCCAGAATGGCGGCAACCGTCCGGGCTGTTTCCTCGGCTGAATCCACCAGTGTTACCCCCGGTCCCATAACCTCCGCTATCATCGGCTTGAGCAGCGGATAGTGGGTACACCCGAGCACAAGCGTATCGACTGCTGATTCTTTCAACTCCTGGAGATAGGTTTGTGCCGTCAACCGTGCCACCTGGTTATCGACCCACCCCTCCTCGGCCAATGGTACAAACAGGGGACAGGCACGGGTCAGCACCTCGGCATCCGGCTTCAGCCGTTTAATCGCCCTGGTATAGGCGCTGCTGCGGATGGTGCCGGCAGTACCGATGACACCGATTCGACCGGAACGGGTCACTTCGACCGCCCGGCGGGCCCCTGGCTCGATGACGCCTACTACCGGGATAGGCAATCTTCGTTTGAGCGTAGGCAAAGCGACTGCAGATGCGGTATTGCAGGCCACAACAAGAAGCTTGATATCCCGTTTGGTCAGAAATGACGCAATCTCAACGGCATAGCGGGTCACCGTTTCAGGAGACTTGGTGCCATACGGCACACGAGCCGTATCGCCGAAATAGAGTGTATCCTCCTGGGGAAGTGACTGCATGATCTCACGCAGAACCGTCAACCCCCCCACACCGGAATCAAATATACCGATCGATTTCCACGTCACAACGACGCCACCTTACGTATCAGAATAATTTTAACAATTAAGAACTATATACTTTTTAGTATCATTCAGGCAAGCCATTTACTGCACTATTATAATCTGCAGACTGAAAAGTTATAACGCATAATACTGCTTTAAAAGATTGTTTATAATTGCATATTTTTTATATTCAACTGCACTGTAATACGCTAGAGTCAGACCGTTGATATTCAGTTAATCAGGGGAGGATGTTATGTATACCATGGACAATGTTGGCAGAAACACAATCGCCATGGTTTTGGCAGGTGGAAAAGGCGAGCGTCTCAGCCCGTTAACCCTGCGGCGTGCCAAGCCGAGTGTCGCCTTTGGTGGAAAATACAAGATCATTGATTTTGTATTAAGCAACCTGTTCAATTCCGGCATCAAAAAAGTCTATATCCTGACCCAGTACCGCGCCTATTCGCTGAACAAGCATATCCGCGAGTCGTGGGGCAAGTGGACCGGCCTGGGTGAGTTTTTTGTTGCCATATCACCCGAAACCAGCAGTGAAGGTGAAGAATGGTTCAAGGGCACGGCTGACGCTATCCTCCAGTATCTGCGCTTCGTTGAGTCGTCAGATGCCGATTATGTGGCAATCTTTGGTGGTGATCATGTTTACAAAATGGATATCACCCAGATGATCAACGCACATCGCATGAACCGCGCCGATATCACCATTGCCGCCCTGGAGGTTTCCGTTGAAGACGCCAGTCGCTTCGGGGTGTTTTCTGTGGATGATGATGCCAGGGTTATTGCCTTTACGGAGAAACCGAAGGACCCTGAAACTATTCCGGGGCGTGAGACCTGCTTTGCATCGATGGGCAATTATATTTTTTCTACAAAAAAACTGATTGAGGTGCTGTTGGAAGGAAAGAAACATTATGAAGATCTGGATTTCGGCAAGCATGTTATACCGATGATGCTGGAGAGTGGCGACAGGGTTTTTGCCTACAACTTCAATGACAATCAGGTTCCCGGCATGAAGGCCGAAGAGCGTGGCTACTGGAAGGATGTCGGCACGATCGATTCCTATTACGAAGCAAACATGGATCTGATCAATGTATCACCGCAGTTGAACCTGTATAACTACAAGTGGCCGATTCTGACAAATCAGGGGAATTTCCCCCCCGCAAAGACCGTTTTCGACGACGGCGAACGTCGTGGTGTAAATATCGATTCATACGTCTCTGCCGGCTGCATAACCAGCGGCAGCACCGTCAGGCGCTCCATCCTCGGCCCGCTCTGCAAGATTAACAGCTACAGCCTGGTAGAAGAATCAATTCTGTTTGAAAACGTCACCGTCGGACGGCACGTCAAGATCAAACGGGCGATCATCGATAAAGGGGTAGTAGTAACAGACGGCTCTACAATCGGCTACGACACCGATTCCGACCTGCGTAACGGCTATACGATCACCGAATCAGGCATTGTTGTCGTGCCAAGAAAAGACAAATAAAAGTATCAGCCGTTGTACGAAGCATACAGCTGTTTGACACGCGCCAGATAATCGCGTGTTTCGCGTGGCAGATGATCGGGGCGCCTGTCAACATTGCCCGGCCCCCAGTTGTAAGCTGCCAAGGCAGCATCTACATCGCCGTCGTAACGTTGGAGCAGGTCTTTCAGAAAACGTGTGCCTCCCATGACATTCTGCTCTGGGTCAAATGAATCACTGACCCCCAGTGAACGTGCGGTAGCGGGCATAAGCTGCATCAACCCGCGTGCCCCGGCATGCGAGACCGCCTGCGGGTTGAAGTTGCTCTCAGCCTTGATGACAGCTCTTATCAGCCCGACATCAACACCATATTTCCTGGACGCCTTTGAAATAATAGGATCAAGCCAGGTCGAGTTCTTGTGAGGCTGAGACGCAGGGACGGCTGAAGCGGCGTCAGGTATCGCGTCAGTTAGCTCCTGAAGTTGTGACGGAGGGGATGTTGGCGATTGTGGCGACTGTTCTCCCCCTGGAGGAAGATTTGCACGATAAGCCTGCAGAAGTGAATGTGCTGAAGAAAACTGCGTTGGGACTGAGTTGACAGCGTTATCCGAAGGGGAATCACCAGCCAGAGTCAAAGAGCTCTGCAACATCTGCAGGGTGAGAGATTCAGCTAACTCTCTTGCTTTATCGCTCGCGCTTGAAGCGAGAGGTTCCCCGCTGCCAAGAGCCTTGTCGAGTTTATCTGCAAACCCGTTTTCACGGGGAATGCCATTACGGTCAGACTGTTGCCGGAGCGGAGCGAGCGCCCCCAGCAATGAGAGCTTTTCTACTGATATCGACATAGCGGCTAATCCTCGCTGAAAACCAGGTTCTTTTTCTTCAGCTTTTCAATCAGAGTTGTTCGCTTCAGATTCAAGAGAAGAGCAGCCTCCTTTTTATTTCCACCCGAACGGGTAAGAGCCTGCATTATCAGGTTGTTTTCAAACTCATCGACGGCAGAATTGAGGCAGATGCCGCCGAGAGGAAGCATATTGTCTGTCGGCAGAGATGGCGCCTGAACCTGTCTTGATTGGGATAGTTTGCCTGAAAGATATTTTTCAGGGAGATCATCCGGAACAATCAGGCCGCTTCCCTTCAAGATAACAAGCCGTTCAACCAGATTTTCAAGTTCCCTGACATTCCCCGGCCATTCATAATTGCAGAGGATTCCTAGTGATTCGCGTGAAAATCCCTTTACCGCATGTCGTTTGTCAGCGTTGAAGCGTGTCAGAAAAGTATGGATCAGAACCGGTATATCCTCTCTCCGCTCACGAAGCGGGGGGATCGTGATCGGAATAACTGACAACCGGTAATAAAGATCTTCACGAAAATCGCGGCTGACCACCAGCTCTTCAAGATTTTTGTTAGTGGCGGCAATAATGCGGACATCGGTTTTCTGCGATTTTGATGCTCCGACCGGTTCAAATTCCCTGTTTTGGAGAACCCGTAACAGTTTCACCTGCAAGTTTGCCTTCATATCGCCAATTTCATCGAGAAACAGCGTACCCTTGTCAGCCATTTCGAAGCGCCCGGCCCGGTTTGCATAGGCTCCGGTAAACGAACCCTTGACATGGCCAAACAGCTCCGACTCCAGCAGGTCATCCGGAATAGCCGCGCAGTTGACCGGAACAAAGTTTTTGGCATACCTGTCACTCAGCTGATGGATTGCTCTTGCTGCAAGTTCTTTGCCGGTTCCCGATTCACCTTGAATCAGGACGGTTGCATTGGAGGCAGCCACTTTTGAAATCATTTCAAAAAGTGCCCGCATCGGCGCACTTGTGCCGATCATAGTTGCCGAGAGTAGTTTGTTTTGAGCAGAGCCACCAGACGACTGTTCATACATTTTCATCGACTGGTACTCACGCGCCCGCATGACGAGGCTTTCCAGCTCATCCAGATTGAGCGGCTTAGGGAGCGTGAAAACGGTATCACCGGCGGGTTTTTTAAGCTCGGTAGCAGTTGTTTCACCGTACCCGATCAGTACCAGCAGCGGATTAAGCAGGGAGCTGCGTTCCTTGAAATCGGGAGCTATCGTATTGAGATACGCCAAATCGGCGATGACGATATCAACATTATTTTTTTTAAGTGTGTCAAAAAAAGGAGCGCCGCCTTTTTCAATTGTGATATTATATCCTTGATATGTCAAAAAAGCCGATACCAGATCACGTGTTTTCACATCATTGTCTGCTATGAGAATAGTGCCGTTTTCGCGCATAGCTGGACAACCCTCCCCTAATTAAATACATATGGCCTGTACATTACATACAATTTGACAAATGTCAATAAAATGACTTGTCGAGAGATTTGTAACCAGATAATAACTGAATCAGGTAATCACACTTTGTTTTTGACAGTTTTTTTTATTGTATGTTGCTTGATATAGATTGATTTGCATGATAAATTGCTGAGGCTGGCTAAAGTGCCGTTGTAGCAAACAATATGTTTACATCCATTTATTCGAGGAGATCGATTGATGCAGAATGCACTGGTGCCGGTAAAGGCTGATGCCACTCATGATGAGCTTATCCAACTGGTAAGCTTCAACCTTGACCAGGAAGAGTACGGAGTAGACGTGCTCAAGGTCCGTGAAATCATCCGCATGCCGGTTGTTACTCGCGTGCCGAACACCCCGCATTACGTGGAGGGGGTTATAAATCTGCGTGGCAAAGTCGTCCCGATTATCAGCATGAGAAAGAAATTCGGCCTGATTGAATCCGAGAACGACAAGCAGACGAGAATCATGGTTATGGATATGGACGGCGAACTGATGGGATTTATTGTTGACGCGGTCTCAGAAGTCATAAGGATTTCCGGCAGCGAAATTCAGCCATCCCCAGCGATGGTGGCCGGCGGAATCGATCAGGAATGTATTGCCGGAGTCATCAACCAGGCCGAGCGTCTGCTTGTTTTACTCAATCTGGAGAAGATGTTTTCCCGTGATGAAAAAAACATGTTCACCGGGATGTAATAAAATCTTTCCTCCATTAAATTTACCAGGAGCCGTGCACCATGCCACCTATTGATTGTGAAGACCAGGAACTGCTGGACGGTTTTCTTGCCGAGACAACCGAGTTGCTTGAAAAGCTTGACGATGATCTCATTACTCTTGAAAAAGATTCCGATGATACCGAACTGATGAACCGTATCTTCCGGTCGATTCACACCATCAAAGGCGCTTCAAGCTTTCTGGGGTTTGATCTGCTGGTTAAGGTTGCCCACAAAACAGAAGATGTTCTGAACCGACTTCGCAAAGGCGAGTTGGTTGTAACGCCAGAGATCATGGATGTCATCCTGGAAGCGACTGACCTCGTCAAGATCCTGGTAAGTGACATAAAAGCTGGTGATATTCAGGAGCGGGAAACTGAAGGAACCATCAATAAATTGCTGCCGTTCCTTACAGTTGCTGCTGCAGCTGTAGTGCAGCCTCCACTACAGCCAACCACAGCAACCGAACCGGTTGTAACGCCACCGTCCGTAACACCTTCATCTGAGCCTGCTGCCGCACCGGAAGCAGTTGCCGACTCAGCACCATCTCAACCTCCCGGGGCAGCACCGCTTCCCGTCCCAAAACCGGCCGCTGATGCTCCCAAAAAAACAGCCCCGCCCCCAAAGCCGGTTCAAGGAAAGGGTGGCGGTGATGACCTCTCCGACAACACGACTGTCAGGGTCGATGTAAAGCGTCTGGATGACCTTATGAATCAGGTCGGCGAACTGGTCCTCGAGCGCAACCGAATGATTCAGATCAATCAGGATCTGCAGCAGAATGAGGTGAATCGCGTTGACTTTAACGAGGACTTCGGCAAACTCACCAAACGGATGAGCTTTGTCACCTCAGAGTTGCAGATGCAGGTCCTCAAAATGCGTATGCTGCCGGTTGAGAAGGTCTTTAAAAAGTTCCCCCGGATCGTCCGCAGCATGTCCCGCGATTTGGGCAAAGAGGTTGATCTGCAGATTGTCGGTGAAGAAACCGAGCTGGATCGTTCAGTTGTTGACGAAATTGGTGATCCTTTGATACACCTGATCCGCAATGCCATGGACCACGGGCTTGAAACCCCTGAGGAACGCCTTGCTGCCGGCAAGTCACGGGGTGGCACCCTTGTGCTGGCTGCCGTCCACGAAGGTAATCAGATTATCATCAGCATCAAGGATGACGGCCGCGGCATTGATACCGAGCGTGTCGGACGCAAAGCAATAGAAAAAGGGCTTATTACTGAAGAGCAGTTTACAGCCATGGGGCAGCGTGAAGTTTTTGACCTGCTGTTTCTGCCCGGTTTCTCTACCAAAGAGAAAGCCACCGACCTTTCGGGGCGCGGTGTGGGCATGGACGTGGTCAAGACCAACATCAAAAAGCTGAATGGGCTGATAGAAATCAAGAGCACCAAAGGGGCCGGATCCGAATTCATTCTGCGCTTGCCGCTTACACTGGCAATTATCCAGTCACTGCTGGTTGAAGTTGTAGGAGAAATATACTCCATTCCACTCTCGTCAGTTCTGGAAACCATTAGGGTCGATCAGCGCAAGTTCCACCTGATTGGTGGGCAGGAGGTACTGAAACTGCGCGACATTGTACTGCCGCTGATCCGACTGCAGAAAGTTTTCAATGTTCAGCCGCGCGGTGAAACAGAGGATTTCTGTTATGTTGTGGTAGTCGGCGCCGCCGAGAAAAGAATGGGCCTGGTTGTTACCCGCCTGGTCGGACAGCAGGAGGTAGCAATAAAGTCGCTCGGCAATTATCTGGCAAATATCCCGGGTATCGCCGGATCGACCATTCTGGGTGACGGACGTGTAGCCCTGATCATTGATCCGGTTGCAATGTCTGAGGTCTTCGAGTAAACAAGACACCTACTTCAATGCACTGCATTTTCACAGGTAATAACGCCCAAGGAGCGAGACGTGGCTATAAGTGATAAAGATTTTGAACAACTTCGCGATTTTATTTATAATATCTGCGGAATGTATTTTCATACCACCAAAAAGTACTTTTTGGAAAGCCGCCTTACCCGCCGTATGGAAGCTACCGGCGCTAAAACCTATCAGGATTATTATCTGCTGCTCAAATCTCCGCGCGGTTCGGAAGAATTAAAATTTCTGATGGATGAAATCACCACTAACGAAACCTACTTTTTCCGCAACGTCCCCCAGTTGGCGGCTCTTGAGAACAAATTGCTGCCGGAACTTGTTGAAGCCAAGAACAAGATGGGGTTCCGCAAGTTGCGGATCTGGAGCGCGGCCTCTTCCTCTGGGGAAGAAGCCTACACCATGGCGATGATCCTCCTTGAAAAGCGCCCCACCCTGCTGAAAGACTGGATCATTGAAATCGTCGGAACCGACATTAATGAAACCGTTATTGCCCAGGCAAAGGAGGGAATTTACAACGCCTATTCCGTTCGGAATATCCCTGATCTGTACAAACGTAAATACATCCGTGAGGATAACGGTAAGTTCATCCTCTCTCCCGAAGTCAAAAAATTTGTCACCTTTAACAAGCTCAACCTGTATGAAGATTCCAAAATGATTTTTATGAAAAGTTTTGATTTCATCTTCTGCGCCAATGTGCTGATCTATTTTGACACCGCTTCAAAATCAAAAGTAGTCCAACACTTTTACAACAACCTGCAGCCGTATGGTTATTTCTTTGTCGGCCAGTCGGAATCGCTGCATGGCGTCAACGACAAGTTCAAGACAGTTCATTTTCCCGGTGGTTTCGGCTACAAAAAATAGCCCGAGAGGTTTTATTATATGGATAAGAATAAGATGATGGAGAGGGCAGAAATATTGGTGGGAGCCGTTGACGATCTCCCTACCATTCCGATTGTTGCAACCAAAGTACTGCAGCTACTTGATAACCCTGATGTCAGCGTCGAAGAGGTAGCCGATTTGATGCTGACAGACCAGGTGATGACAGCGCGGGTCATGAAGCTGATCAACTCTCCTGTCTACAAACCGGCACAGGAGATCACCTCTCTGAAACGCGCTCTGGTATACCTCGGGTTGCGTCATGTTCGCGAACTGGCGCTGACAACATCGGTTATCAATGCATTTGACGGGACATCCGGAGCACTGGAACTGAATGCGTTCTGGGAACATTCCTTCGGAGTCGGCATGGTCTCCAAGATCATCGCACAGAAGATCGGTTATCAGGATCTCGAAAAAGCCTATATTGCAGGGATTATCCACGATTTAGGCGAGGTTTTTCTCAGTAACTTTCTCCGCGAACCTTTTTTGGAGGTGCTGGAGTATATCAAACTCCACCCGGTAAAACTTGTCGATGCCGAAGCAGAACTGCTCGGTACGACCCACTGCGAAATAGGGCTCTGCATGGCGCGTAAATGGAATTTTCCTGATGCCTACTGTGACGTGATAGCGTATCACCACAACCCGGGTGAAGCTACGGTCGATCCGATTCTGTGTGCGATAGTCAATCTGTCAGACCTGTTCTGCACTGTTAGAGAACTGAACTACGGCGGCCTTGAATGGATCAGTTTCAATCTGAGTGACGAAGAAGGCTGGAATATCCTTAAGAATGAATCGCCTGCATTGGCCCAGATGGACGTAGAACGCTTCTGTTACGAACTGGATGATGCGATTCCAGATGTTAAAGCTCTGGTTTCATCTATTTTTACCACTTCCTGACCCGGAGTTATCTAAACTAAAAGGTGAGATCCTGATGATCGTGCAGCAGCAAGTAAAAACCAGAATTCTGATCGTAGACGACTCATCATTTATGCGGATGGCTATCCGCAGTGTCCTGTCAAAAGACCCCTCCTTTGACATCGTCGGGACGGCTGCTGACGGCATGGAAGGTGTCGAAAAAGCCATCGCCCTCAAACCGGATCTCATCACGATGGATGTCGAGATGCCCCGTATGGACGGCATTGCCGCCCTGAAACAGATCATGGCCAAGGCACCGACCAAGGTCATCATGGTTTCAACCCTGACCAATGAAGGTGCCAAGTCAACTTTTGAGGCCCTTGATGCCGGAGCAATCGATTATATTCCTAAAAACGTTACCGACTCGTCTGATGCCCAGAATACTTTCCGACAGGATCTGTTGCGCAAGATCAAGGAAGCCATCGCATCGCGCCGGCACTCGCCAGGTGCCGCCCCTGCAGCCGCACGCCCCGCCACTCCGGTTGCCGCAGTACGGCAGCGGCCGACATCATCGAAATTTCTCGGGAAAAAAATCCAGTACGTTGCCATTGGAGCCTCCACCGGCGGACCGGTGGCGCTGCAGGAAGTCCTTTCACGTATTCCGGTTAATTTCCCGTACGGCATCATGATTGGCATCCACATGCCGAAGGCGTTTACCGGGCCGTATGCGGATCGGCTCAACGCCAAATGCTCCATGACCATCCGCGAGGCGGTTGACGGTGACATTCTCAAGCCTGGACTGGCACTGGTTGCACCGGGAGGAATGCATACAACGCTGGTCCGCCAGGGGAGTCATATCGTCGTCAAGACTCAACCTACCAGCTCTTACCCTCAATATGTCTACATCCCCTCGGTTGACCTGCTGATTTCAAGCATGGCGGAAGCTACCAGCGGATCAATGCTTGGCGTAATACTGACCGGAATGGGTAATGACGGTTTCAAAGGGATGCAGTTGCTCAAGCAGAAGGGTGGTGTAACAATTGCGCAGGACGAAGCGACCTCAACTATTTACGGCATGCCGAAAGCCTGTGTTGACGGAGGTGTCGCTGATGAAGTGCTGCCGCTGGGACAGATCGGCTTTGAGATATCCAAGTTTATGTAATGCGGCGAAGGGTACAAGCGGCAGAATACGTCGAAGGGCGGCCGGTGGGGCCGCCCTTCGACGTTTAACACTCTAGCGGTCGGCGTACACAACCAGCCCCGACCCTGAGACCTCGACCCGACAGTTTGAAAATCCGCGCCGTTTAAGGCGAAACATAATGAGCGGTGCGACAGTACGATGCACACCCGGAAGAATTAGCGGAAAATGTGCGTATGACATGCCAAGAAATGCATTTACCGTTGCCTTCAGGTTGAGAGGGTGTCGTCTTCCTCCACGCCCTCGCTTGGAAACGCCAACCTCCGGCCGTGACTCCGTAGTGGAATCCATGTCAGCTGTGCTCGCTGGTTTCGTGGAACTCCAGCATTTTCCAGCTCTCAATAGTGTTGTCGAGACGCCATTGGCTGCCGGCCATATAGGTCAGCTTGCCTTCACCATCGATATAGACGTGCATGGCCTCTTTCTTCTCAAACTCTTCAATAAACTTCTTTTCGCCGGTTACCCAGCGGGCCGTAACGTAACTGACCGGTTCAAAGGCGACTTTAACGCTGTATTCATGTTCAAGACGGTGCATAACAACCTCGAACTGCAGCAGACCGACCGCACCGATGACCCAGTCTGACCCCATCACCGGCTTGAACACCTGCGTGGCACCCTCTTCTGCCAGCTGGACCAACCCTTTCTCCAGTGCCTTGGACTTCATCGGGTTAAGCAGACGCACCTTGCGAAAATGTTCGGGGGCAAAACTGGGGATGCCGGTAAATTTGAGATCTTCACCACTCGTGAAGGTATCGCCGATCTTGATTGTACCGTGATTATGAATACCGATAATATCGCCAGGCCACGCCTCTTCGACGTTGGTACGGTCCTGGGCCATGAATATTGTGGCATTGGCGATCTGAACGTCGCGACCCAAGCGAACATGATGGACCTTCATACCTCGGGTAAATTTGCCGGAACAGATGCGGAAGAAGGCAATCCGGTCACGATGGGACGGGTCCATATTCGCCTGGATTTTAAAGGTAAAACCGGTGAAGGGCTCCTCAAAGGGAGAAACGGCGCGCGTAGCAGTTTCACGCGGCAGCGGGTGCGGTGCATATTGGACAAAGGCATCAAGAAGCTGCTGCACACCGAAGGTATTAATGGCGCTGCCGAAGAAAACCGGCGTCTGCCGTCCTGCAAGATACGCAGACATATCGAAGGGATTAGCGGCCCCCTCCAACAGAGCTATGTCATTCCTTAGTTCTTCTACCTGGCTTCCCAGCAGCTCATCGAGATGCGGGTCATCCAGACCGTTCACCGTTATTATTTCACCGGTGCCGTTGTCCGCTTCCGGGTCGAAAAAAGTCAACTCTTTGGTGTACAGATGGTAGGTACCGCGAAAGCGTTTGCCCATCCCGATCGGCCAGGTTATCGGAGCGGTCTGGATATGGAGGTTTTTTTCGATGTCATCCAGGAGGTCAAAAGGTTCCTGCCCTTCACGGTCAAGTTTGTTCATGAAGGTCATGATCGGGGTGTGGCGCAGACGACAGACTTCCAGCAGCTTTTTAGTCTGGCTCTCGACACCTTTTACCGAGTCAATAACCATCAATACAGAATCGACTGCGGTCAGTACACGATACGTGTCTTCGGAAAAATCATTGTGGCCGGGGGTATCAAGGAGGTTGATCTCACAGTCATCGTAGGTAAACTTCATGACCGAAGAGGTAACTGAAATGCCGCGCTGCTTTTCCAGTTCCATCCAGTCGGATGTTGCATGGCGGGAACTCTTGCGGGCTCGAACTTCACCTGCCTGCTGAATGGCACCGCCGAAAAGCAGAAGTTTCTCGGTGATGGTGGTCTTACCGGCGTCGGGGTGACTGATAATGGCAAAGGTGCGACGTTTTTCGACTTCAATCTGGTTGAACAGTACCACGGGATGTAACTCCTTTATGACCGGAACACGAGCCGGTCAAGACACCATCTGCCGCCGCCGGCGAACATCAGATAGAGCGCCATGCCCAGCAGGGCGACATTGTACTCAATACCGTGCCCGTGCCCGGCAACGCAGTTGATGTTAAGAAAGAAGCCGTGAGCCCAGTGAATTTTATAGATAGCCACCAGCATGACAGCTGATATGCCTGCCGCTGAGAGGCGGGTCAGGAAGCCGGTCAGAATGCCAAAACCGCCGCCAAATTCTGCGATAATCGCCAAAAGTGTAAAGATCGGTGGTATCCCCATCTTCTCCTCAAAGGTATTAAACGTCCGCGTCAATCCCTGTCCACCGAAAAGCCCCAGCAACTTCTGAGAGCCGTGAGCCATAAAGATCAGACCGAGCGGAATCCGCAGCATCAAGGGAGCAATCAAATCAGTCGCATCAAAACTTCCCTTCGCCATCATTTGCCTCCCTGTTTTCCCTGTCTGCCACTAATTATCTCAATCGTTTGGCAACGCACATGACATCATACGGCCTGCCGCGCCAGTCGTTAAGGTAGGTATAATTCATCCCCGCAGCCGTACACGCATCAATCTTGGTTTGCAGTTCCGCCTCACTTACCTTGGTACAACCTGCCAGCAGGATGAGTAATAGAAAGGGGGCTATTTTCATCTGTTTTCCTCTAAAATCGAGTTAATTCAAGCGTTATAGGAAATGGACATCGGATAAAACGTTAATGCAGCATTTACCGACGTGGGGCTAAGAAGGGAGGCGACCGGGATAATGCACTTCATCATAAAATGGTGGGCGGCACGGGATTCGAACCCGCGACCCCAGGCTTCGGAGGCCTGTACTCTATCCAGCTGAGCTAACCGCCCAATATCAAAAACTGCGACCATTCTTTGGATTTATATGGATACACTATTTAACGTACCAACTCAAGTCAATAATCTGTCTTTTTATTGTCTGCTCTGTTATGATGCCGTGTAATTTGGCGTAGTTTACTTCCGAATTTGATGTCTATTCCCAGCGTGAATACCATGGACTTAAGGCCCTCAGATAATGCCAGATAAAATAAGAGTTATCGGATTGACTGGCGGAATTGCCACCGGCAAAAGCTCTGTGGCACATTTTTTCAGTGAGCGAGGCGTGCCGGTGATCGACGCCGACCAACTGGCACGTGCTGCGGTACTACCGGGCACCCCCGCGCTGGAGCAGATCATTTCACTCTTCGGGCGTGAGGTCGTGACGCATGATGGTACACTCGATCGCAAATGTCTTGGTGCGAAGATCTTTTCTGACACTGATAAACGGCGCCAACTTGAAAATATCCTCCATCCAGAAATACGAAAACAGGCTGAAAAACGCATCGCTCAGGCAGCTGCAGCCGGGCATAAGCGGCTGGTCTATATGGCGCCGCTCCTAATTGAAGCGGGTGCAACCGACCGGGTTGATACCGTCTGGGTGGTCACAGTCCGTCCCGAGATCCAGTTGGAACGGCTTATGCTGCGTGACGGCATAAACCGCGAGCAGGCAGAGCGCATGATCGGCAGCCAGATGCCGCTCTCTGAAAAAGAGCGTTATGGGAGCGTGATTATCGATAACAGTGGCACCAAAGCAGAAACGCGGAAAATTTTGGAAACGATTTGGGCGAATGAAGCCGGGAGCAATAATGAGTAAATCGAATCATATTTTACGGCCGCGGGAATGCACGGCCAAATCACCTGCAGAAGCACCCTCGCAACTGCCGGACTCACCCGCGATCCAACGTACAGAAATAGCAATAAATCCTGTTACGCAACAAGACCAGCTGCTGAACTGTTTTGCCGCAGTGCCTCGCGGTGCCGAGGAGCTGGCTGCCGCAGAACTTGTGGTTCTCGGAATCAGCGATGCAAAACCGGGCAAGGGTGGTGTATCGTTCAGAACTGACCGGGCCGGGCTTTACCATGCCAACCTTTGGCTCAGGACGGCCAGCCGCGTGCTGGTCCAGTTGGCGCAGTTCCCCTGCTCGAGCCCGGCTGAACTGTATACCGGAGTGCACACAATTGCCTGGCAGGAGTTAATTACCCCCGACATGACCCTTGCGGTTGACTGCTCTCTGCGTGATTCCGCTCTGACTCATTCCGGATTTGTGGCACTCAAGACCAAGGATGCCGTTGTCGACCGCATTCGCGAATCATGCGGCAGCCGCCCGAATGTCGATACGGCCTTACCGGATGTACGCATCAACGTCCATCTGCATAAAAACATCTGCACAATCAGCCTCGACAGCTCCGGCGACTCCCTAGACCGACGCGGCTACAGGCTGGAGCGGAACGAAGCCCCCCTTAGGGAAACTCTGGCCGCTACTGTTGTCGCCCTGACCGGCTGGGACGGTTCAATCCCCCTGGCCGATCCGATGTGCGGATCCGGTACTATTCCGATCGAGGCGGCGCTCCTTGCGGCACAGATACCCCCCGGCCTGCAGCGCCAATTCGGATTTCAGCGCTGGCTGGATTACGACGACCGGCTCTGGAACAATATTTGCGCTGAAGCTGAAGCTGGCACCCGCAGGTTACCGGTCGGTTTGATCACCGGGTATGACCTTGACAACAAGGCTCTTTTGCTGGCGGGAAGGAACAGTGCCAAAGCGGGCCTGGAAGGGCAAATTCATTTTTTCCACGCAGCGCTGCAGGATTTCCGGCCGGAGGGTGACAAAGGGGTGGTAATCCTCAACCCACCCTACGGCAAGCGCCTGGGAGAAGATGATGATCTGCGGGAGCTGTACTGCCAAATCGGCGATGTGATGAAGAAATATTGTCGCGGCTGGACCGGGTACGTCCTGACAGGCAATCTTGAACTGGCTAAATATATAGGCCTTAAGGCATCGCGCCGCTACGTACTATTCAACGGAGCGATTGAATGCCGGCTGCTGAAGTATGATCTGTATTAAAAAAGGACAACTTATATGACTATTAGATGGTATCCGGGACATATGGGCAAGGCGCAGGAAAAGATGGCTGAGGCGATCCGCAAGATCGATGTAATTGTTGAGGTAATTGATGCCCGCCTCCCTTTGTCAAGCTCCAATCAGCAGCTGGAAGAGATGCGCCGCAACAAGCCCTGCATAAAGATTTTGAACAAAAATGATCTGGCCGATCCTGCTGTCACCAAAGCGTGGGTGCGGCATTTCGAACAGGAGTCGGGGGTCTGCGCCCTGCCGCTTTCAGCCAGAGTTCATGCCGACGCAAAGCAGCTGATCAAACTCTGTCAGAAAACGGTGCCGCATCGCGGACGACCGGGGTGGCCGCTACGGGTGATGGTGTTCGGAATTCCCAACACCGGGAAATCAACCCTGATCAACACCCTGGCGGGAAAATGCATGGCCAAGGTCGGCGACAAGCCGGCGATCACCACCTGCGGCCAGCAGATCGACCTCAGGAACGGCATTGTGTTGTCGGACACTCCCGGCATCCTCTGGCCGAATATGGACGATCAGGCCGTGGCTTATCGACTGGCAACCAGCGGTGCGATCGGGGCAAGCGCCTTAGACTATACCTGCGTCGGGCTTTTTGCCGCCGAATATATGATGGGGAGGTATCCGGAGTTATTGAAGGCACGATACAAACTGACCGAACTGCCTGAGACACCGACCGGCATGCTCGAATCTATCGGGCGACGCCTCGGATGTCTGATGTCCGGCGGAGAAATAGACGTACACAGGGCTGCAGAGGCTTTCCTGCGGGAACTGCGGGCTGGCAAGATAGGGCGCATCAGCCTTGAAGAGCCGGCACAAGCCGCTGATATCGCAGTTATTGACGAGGATACCTGTGTGGAAGGATCACAGGTTCCGCTATCTCTGGAGCTTGTGACAGAATAGACAACGGTTTTTGGGTGGGTGGTTCGGAGGGAACTGCACCCCCTTTTCCAGGTGACACGGTTCACAATATGCTTCGGCCCCTTTTTTATCCGGCTTGAAGAAAGTCCGCTTGAAAATAGAAGCATCAGCGGCGGGAGCATTTTTAAACGCGGCATCATAGGCTATTTTATGCATCTGATTGTTGGGTACTGTAGTCGTTTTCTCTTTTCCGGAAATGCCGATAAAAATCCCCATCACCACAATTATTACAGCTATAAACAGCCAATCACGTTTTTCAATTTTCATAAAAATAATTCCTTGCGCATATCAGTCAGATTTAATAAGTGAGAAATAGATGGTTACAAGGCCGATTACCAGGCCGCCGCCAATAAACGGCAGCATTGACGACATAGACAGGTCGTCACCTGGCGCCGGCATGGCGTAACGCATGATGGCAGCAAGGCAGATCATTATAAAAAGGCTAAGCAGGACGACCTTTGAGCGCTTGACAACTCCGAAAAAGAAAATGACGGTAATGAATAAGATTACGGCAGGATGAGAAAAGACCTGTTTGACGCTCAAATGCTGCAGCGTTCCAATCAGATTGGATGTTTCAAAAGGACGAAGGGTTTCGGCCGCTTTTTCGACCAGCTGGTTTTTATCCATTGGATGTGCCCCTAAAAGCCTCCTGAATTGGTCAAGGATAGTAAAATAGATTGCCGGCTTAGGCAAGAAATAAATAAGCCCGCCATTGCAGCGGGCTCAGCATTTGCTAACTTATAAAATCTATCACCTTATCGAGAAAGCCCTTTTTCATCGGATGCACATCCTCACCACTGATCTTGGCAAATTCCTCCAGAAGCTCTTTCTGTTTTTTATTGAGGTTGGTAGGAGTCTCTATCCGGACAACAACCAGCTGGTCACCTCGGCCGTACCCCTGCAGTGAAGGTATTCCCTTTCCTTTCAGCCGATATATTTTACCTGATTGGGTCCCCTCGGGTATTTTCATAGAAACCTTGCCGTCGAGAGTCGGCACCTCAAGCTCACAACCGAGAGAAGCCTGGATGAAACTGATCGGGATTTCGCAGATGACGTTATTGTCCTCACGCTGAAAGATTGCATGATCCTTGACGCTTATTGCAACGTACAGATCACCGTTTGGGCCGCCTTTTCCCTGCCCACCCTCACCGGTAACCTTGAGCCGTGAACCGGTCTCCACGCCGCCGGGGATCTTGACCGAGAGCGTCTTGGTATCTTTTGTACTCCCCTTGCCGCGACAGTCAGGGCAGGGATCCTCAACGACCTTCCCTTCGCCATTGCACTGGGCACACGTTTTGCTGACGCTGAAAAAGCCCTGCTGGTAGCGCACCTGTCCGGCTCCGCGACATGTTGGGCAGACCTTGGGATTTGTACCGGGCCTTGATCCGGAGCCGTTGCAGGTGGCACAGCGCTTGGCAAACGGGATTTCGATCTTTTTTTCTACACCGAAAGCCGCCTCTTCAAAGCTGATCTCCATATTATAGAGCAGATCGTCGCCTCGCCGCCCCTGAGTGCGTCCTCTGCCGGCAGATCCGCCGCCAAAAACGTCACCGAAGATGTCACCGAATATATCGCCAAAAGGGGTCCCTGCGCCGAAACCGCCAAACCCGCCACCCGAAAAACCGCCCGCACCTGAAACTGCGGCATGGCCATACTGGTCATACTGGGCACGCTTCTGGGGGTCTGCAAGCACCTCATACGCCTCTGAAGCTTCCTTGAACTTCTCTTCAGAAACCTTGTCTCCCTGGTTTTTGTCAGGATGGAACTGGACCGCCACCTTACGGAAGGCTTTTTTTATCTCTGTTTCAGAGGCATTGCGGTGAACCCCAAGCACCTCGTAATAATCCCGTTTTTCGCCGTTTGCCACAATAGATCCCTTTATATCTTGAAATGCGTGTAGGGGCGGATTTAAAATCCGCCCCTACAGTACTTGAAACGGTGAAGTCTCAGGGCTACTTCTTCTCGTCCTTAACCTCTTCAAAATCGGCATCGACAACCTTATCATCATGCGGTTTCGCAGCGCCGTCCTGCTCTGTACCAGCGGCAGCTTCGCCACCTGCGGCACCCTCAGCG
Source organism: Deltaproteobacteria bacterium (assembly GCA_019162745.1). Classification (GTDB taxonomy): domain Bacteria; phylum Desulfobacterota; class Desulfuromonadia; order Geobacterales; family Pseudopelobacteraceae; genus JACRCG01. The sequence continues at coordinate 19,416 of JAFLLC010000039.1, forward strand.
CTCTTTGCATACATCGCTTCAGCCAGTTTATGGGAAGCTTCAGCCAGCTCGTCTGTCGCCTTCTTGATAGCTTCGGCGTCTTCGCCTTCCATCAGCTTCTTCAGCTCGGCAAGCTTGTTCTCGATTTTTCCCTTATCTACCGCATCAATCTTGTCACCATGCTCTTTCAGCGACTTCTCGGTTGTGTACACCATACTGTCGGCGTGGTTACGGGCTTCAATCGCTTCACGTTTTTTCTTATCTTCATCAGCGTGAGCCTCTGCATCGCGTACCATCTTGTCGATCTCTTCTTTAGATAGCCCGGAGGATGCGGTGATGCTGATTGACTGTTCCTTGCCGGTGCCGAGATCTTTGGCCGAAACATGCACGATACCGTTGGCATCGATGTCGAAGGTTACTTCGATCTGCGGCAGACCGCGCGGTGCTGACGGAATACCGGAAAGTTCAAAGTTCCCGAGTGTTTTGTTGTCGCGTGCCATTTCACGTTCACCCTGCAGAACGTGGATTGAAACTGCCGGCTGGTTGTCGGCTGCAGTTGAAAAAACCTGGCTCTTGCGACATGGAATGGTGGTATTTTTTTCAATCAGTTTGGTCATTACGCTGCCAAGCGTCTCGATACCAAGAGAAAGCGGCGTAACATCAAGCAGCAGTACATCCTTGACATCGCCTCTCAGAACACCACCCTGGATACCGGCGCCGATGGCGACAACTTCATCCGGGTTGACTCCCTTATTAGGCACTTTACCGAAAATATCTTCGACTTTCTTCTGAACAGCGGGCATACGCGTCATACCACCGACCAGAATGACTTCATCTATCTGGCTGGCAGTCAGTCCGGCATCTTTCAGGGCTGTGCGGCAGGGGCCATCAAGCTTTGCCAGAAGTTCGGCACAGATCGACTCCAGTTTGGCGCGGGTAAGCTTCAGGGTCAGATGTTTCGGACCGGAGGCATCGGCGGTGATGAACGGGAGGTTGATGTCGGTTTCAACAGAAGTGGAAAGTTCGCACTTGGCTTTTTCTGCAGCCTCTTTGAGACGCTGGAGAGCCATCTTGTCACCGCGCAGATCAATCCCCTGATCTTTTTTGAACTCATCGGCGATCCAGTCGATAACTAACTGGTCGAAGTCTTCTCCGCCCAGAAATGTATCGCCGTTGGTTGATTTAACCTCGAATACGCCGTCACCGAGCTCCAAGATGGAAACATCGAACGTACCGCCGCCAAGGTCGAATACGGCAATTTTCTCATCTTTTTTCTTGTCCAGACCGTATGCCAGAGCGGCAGCGGTCGGCTCGTTAATGATTCGCAGTACGTTCAGACCGGCGATCTTGCCTGCGTCCTTGGTCGCCTGACGCTGGGAATCATCAAAGTAGGCCGGCACAGTGATAACAGCATCGGTAACGCTGGCCCCCAGATAGTCCTCAGCGGTTTTTTTCATTTTCTGCAGAATCATTGCCGAAATTTCCGGAGCAGAATAGCGCTTGCCGCGTACTTCTACCCAGGCGTCACCGTTGTCGGCTTTGACAATTTTGAACGGTGAAATAGCGATATCCTTCTTAACCGCTTCAGTATCATACTTGCGCCCAATCAGACGTTTGATGGAATAGAGGGTGTTCTCCGGGTTGGTAACCGCCTGACGCTTGGCCTGCTGACCTACCAGCCGCTCGCCGCTGTCAGTAATAGCGACCATCGAAGGTGTGGTGCGCCCCCCTTCGGAGTTGGCAATAACAACCGGCTCGCCACCTTCCATGATTGAAACACAAGAATTGGTTGTCCCGAGGTCAATTCCGATTACTTTACTCATAATGTGTAGTCCTCCTTTTTGGATGCTCTGATAGCAAGATATTCATCGTGTTTAGAAAAAACAAGGCCCATAAAAAATTATTTTAGCGGCGTCGCCACTGTCACCATGGCTGGACGCAGCAAACGTTCTTTAAGCATGTATCCTTTCTGGTACTCTTCAACGACTGTGTTCGGTTCATACTGATCAGTCGGCACCTGCGCCATCGCCTGATGGTAGGCTGAATCAAATGGAGATCCGGCCGCCTCAATAGGGGTAACGTTAAACTTTTTGAGCGTAGTCAGCAGCATGGCATGAGTCATACGGATCCCCTCAACAACGGCCCCCAGACCATCTTCAGAGGCATGTGCAAGGGCCCGCTCAAGATTATCTATGATCGGCAGTATCTCTTCAAGCAGTGACTTGTTGCCGTAATTCAGCAGCTCTTCCTTTTCGCGCCCTACCCGCTTGCGGTAGTTCTCCAGATCGGCCCGCTCCCGCAGAAAACGATCCCAGTTCTCGCGGGCTTCCTTTTCTTTGACCGCCAACTGCTCTTCAAGCGACAGTTCTCCCGCCGGAGCAGTGACTTCAGAAGGGCTTTCCTCCTCGGCAACGGTTTCAGACTTTTCAATCTCAACAATATCTTTTGGTTCCATGGATTTGTGTCCTTTTGCTGATTTCATGTGGTGGCGTTCTTTCACTGAATTAATTACCTGTAATCAGACTTCACTTAACAGCTTGCTGATCATTCGTGCGGTGTAATCCACAATCGGGATAACGCTTGAATATCCCATCCGGGTCGGGCCGATTACCCCCAACATTCCAACCGTGTTGCTGCTGGTGACAAACCGGGAGGTAATCAGACTGATACCGGCTGACTGACTGAGCGACGTTTCCGACCCGATATAAATCTGCACCCCTTCCGCAGACATACAGCGCGACAGCAGTTGAACGAGCACCCCCTTCTGTTCAAACGCCTGATAGATCTCTTTCATCCTGGCCGCATCACTGAATTCAGGTTGGTCAAGAATACGGGCCTGCCCTTCAACAAAAATTTCGTCCCCTTCTGCCCTCACCGCCTGCTCGCTTATTTTCAGGGTGCGAGAGAGGAGTTGATCATACTGCCCCTTCTCAGAGGCCATCTCCTCAAGGATCAGTTTGCGAACTTGAGTGATCGTTAAACCCTGCATCCTGTCATTCAGATAGTTGCCCATCCTGACGAGTTCCTCAGGTGCGTAGTCATCTCCCGTTTCAATCAGGCGGTTCTGCACCGCCCCTTTATTGGAGACCAGTACCGCCAGAATTTTGCGTTGGCCAATACGTATAAATTCTATATGGCGAAATACATCAGCGGTAAAACTGGGAGCGACCACAATACCCATATAGTTTGAAAGCTGTGACAGCGTGCGGCTGGTCTCTTTCAAGATCCCGGACAGCCCGGTGCCAGCATGGCGGCAGTGACTGATAATCTGGCGTTTCTCATCACGGCTGACCTGACGCAGGGCGACCAGAGAGTCGACATAAAAACGGTAGGCCTTTTCAGTCGGGATCCGGCCGGCCGACGTGTGCGGCGATGTCAGCAGCCCCATCTCTTCAAGGTTGGCCATGACACTGCGTACGGTTGCCGATGAAAGCGTCAGCGCATGACGCCGGGCAACGGCGCCGCTGCCAACCGGCTCAGCCGTTTCAATATAATCTTCAACGATCGCTTCCAGTATCTGTCTGCTACGGGGGGTAAGTTCTATTCCCATGTCATGACCCCAAAAAAACAGCACTCATCACTGGCGAGTGCTAACAGTTTCAAGGTAATAAGCAACTCTGTTATTGTCAAGGAGATCTCAGGAGATTTATTGAATCAGACGTGGTTGCGCAGCATCAGCTGGGCAGGATGCGGCGCCAGATACACCTGTCCCTTCAGATATTGCTGATCATATTTATTGATATAGTGCTTGAGCAGAGTTATCGGTACGATCAGCGGCAGCATACCATCATGATACTGGCCGATAACCTCCAGAAGTTCCACTTTTTCGTCCGGTGAAAGCTGCTGTTTGAAATAACCCATGATGTGCTGCAGCACGTTGGTGTTCTTTTTAACGGTCGCATGGAGAGCGAGGCCTTTCATGAAAAGCTCCTCGTAGCGCTGCAGCAGATCCGGCAGATTCAGCTCTGCTCCATGGGCCACAAGCGAACCCATCTCACGGTAGATCTGCGGACTGTGAGCCATCATCAGTAATTTGTAGGCAGTATGGAACTCTACCAGACCCCCTACTGTCGGTTTTTCTGCCAGAAAATCCTTCCAGCGGCGATAACTGAAAATCCGTTCGATGAAATTTTCCCGTATCGGTGCATCATTCAGACGCCCCTCCTCCTCCATCGGCAGAAGCGGGAAACGAGCGGCAAATGCCGCAGCAAACAGGCCGCTGCCGACCTTCTGTGCCTGACAGTTGTTGTACACTTTGACCCGGAAAAGTCCGCAGCTGGGGGAACTTTTTTTGAAAATAAAACCGCATAAATCCTCACGTTCCAGCGTTTCAATTATTGCAGAACAGTAAGCCACCAGCTGTTCGCTCTTGTCTACCCGCGTCTTACCGGTCATAAGGCGAGGAGCGTCAGGATCACCCTCAAGCCGCATCGCTTCCCTGGGAGTCGGCAGGCCGCAGCCAACCTCAGGGCAGACCGGGACAAAGGCGAAATATTTTCCCAAGTTATCGGTGATGTAGCGATCATGTTTATGGCCGCCGTCATAGCGAACATGCTCCCCCAACAGACAGGCGCTAACGCCGATTAAGATTGGTTGCGTCATACTTATCATTCTCCATATCTGGCAAACACAAAATCAGCTATCGTGTGGGCAATTCCCCCCGGCGTGATACGATCGTTATTAAACAGCATATGATACAGTGCCGAATCATGGCCATCCTGATCGAGAAAGACCTTATTGAAATGATCGCGCGACTTTTGCTGACGGTGCATCAAATTTTCCGCCTCTTCCATTTCCAGCTTTAAGCGGTGGGCGAGCGTAGCCGCTTTAAAAGCACCGGAACCGTATATCCTGAAGTTGCTGGAATGTTCTATATGCCTGGTAATGATAGCCCCGCCCAGTTCTACGATGATCACGTTCCCCTGTTCCGCCAGCGCAACGACGTGGCTGGAGAGAAGCCTGAAGCACTCCTGATCGCTTTTCCAGCGTGGCGAGAAGGTCGCCAGAACCTCGTTCAGAATCCGGTTGTTTTCTCCCAGCGTCTGCAGAATATCCTCCGAAATATGATGACGCCGTGCAACCTCCTCCAGAACGTCCTTATCGATCAATATCCATTCATCACCTGTCCTCTGCATCATCAGCTCACGCAGAAGCTCGGCAACCGGATACCCTTCACAGCCATATTCGCGTGAGATAGTAATGCATGGCCGTGGTTTATGTTTTTGGTGCTGTCGTGCCGCTTTTTCCTTCTGCCTGCGATTGTACTCCTCCAGAGAGCCTATTCGCAGATCAACCGAAGGTATCAATAAGTTTTCCGGCATAGCGTCCTCCTTGAACTACGGTTATCCTGCTTCAGCTCTGATACTGTTTACGCCGTGGAATCAATATTTCTTTTCCCCACTTATGGAAGTCTACCATACAATGTCGCTCAACTCCAGATAGTCAATGACAGTTCAGGAAATATTCTGCCGGACAAAACTCACTCAAGTACCCGCTATTAATTCGTATTTCGCCCCCGCAGCTACGTTCAGCACAGCCTGTACAGCCGCATGAATCTGGTCCAGATCATTGAACAGCCGGATACTGTCTTTCAGGAACGTAAGCGTGCGCACACCGCTTCCTCCAGCCCAGATTGCCACACCCTCAGGCAGCAGCGCCCGCAACTTAACCAGTTGCGAAGCAATGGTGCGGCGTCCCATATAATCGCTGCAGGATATACCGACAATGCTGCAGCCACTCTCGATAGCACCACGTACAATCTCTTCCAGCGGAGTCTGCACACCAATCAGAACGACCCCCGCTCCCTCCAGACGGAGCATGCATGCCGCCATGAGCAGGCCGATGCCGTGCTGTTCTCCCGGCAGGGTCGTCAGCATAATTTTAGGGTTTCCATCCCCTGGAGGTAATCCGTTTAACGCCACTGTCAACACCGTTCTTATCGTTTCGGCATAATAATGCTCGTCAAGAATACCAACCCTTCCTTCAAACCATGCTTGACCCACGGCATGATTCATTGGCGCCACAACGTCAGTCAAAAAGTATCGCAGCCCGCGCTGATGAAGCAAGGTGTCTAACTGGCTGATCAACCCGGAACCAAACCCACTGGTGAGTATATCCATCAACATCTTTACATCGGCAGGCACTAAAGCTGAGTTGTCCGGCTGAAACGTCAGCTGCTGCAACTGCTGGTACTCCAGCTTAACGAGCTTTCCCGGCTGCATGCCGCTATCTTGCAGCTGCTTGATCAGCCGCAGCCGAAGCAACTGTTCATCGGGATAGATTCGCTCGCCACGTTCGTTGCGCGACGGGGTCGGGAATCCGTAGCGACGTTCCCACACGCGCAGTGTATCACGGCTGATACCGCTTTCTCGTTCTATGTCCGAAATTGAAAACATACAGTTGGTCATATTTGTCCTAGACAACATATAAATATTGTGTAAAATTAGCATTAGATTTTGTCTTTGTCCATTTTAAACAGAAAGGAAGTATAAGTATATGTCAATGACCAGCTATATTGATGATCGCTATGATGACACCTTTGAATTGGTGCACGAGAATTTAGAAAAAATAGTACTCAAAAATCCTGATAGCGCAGAAAGTCTCATCCGGGGGCGATTGAAGAGTCTCTATGTCAGGCAGGGTAACGACTGGACAGGACGCGGCGCGATCGGCAACGCAGGACTTGACGCTACTATTGCAGCACATGAGAGCTTATTGGTGCAACTGACCAGCCACTGATGTTTGCCAGAGACAATCGGCTTTACTGTTGATCTGTTCCCTGCAGGTAAACTTTGGGACAAAGGAGTATCTGTATGACCTGTAAACTGTGTGGTACGGTACCATCCATAAGCAAAGCTCCCGGCGAGGCACTTTTCACCTGTAATGTTGACCTGTTGCAGCACAAGCTTATAAGCATCCTCACAACAGAAGGGTATACTCCCGTACGCGAGGGGGAGGTTGTGAAGGTCAAGATAGAAAGTTTTCAGCAGCTGTTAACCTGTTTATCTGGAAGGGACGATATTGCCAACGTGGAGGCTGACGGCCTTCATCTGCTGTTTTTGGAGAAGGGAGAGCAGCTTGACTTTGCCGCTTTTTCACGCACCAAAAACCTTAAAAAATGGTTTTTCCTGCTCAACAACAACGATTTTTTGGATATTTTCGAGAAGAATTCCGTTACCACCTATTTTCAGCCGATTGTAGCTTTGCCAAATCATGAGATTGTGGCGTATGAATGCTTGTCACGCGGAGTAAAGGCAGACGGCAGTATTATGCCGCCAAACATTCTGTTTAAACTGGCAGAAGAAAATGATCTACTCTTTTTTTTAGACCGACTTTGTCGTGAAAACGCACTAAAGACCGCAGCAGTCAAGAAGATTACCGCCGATATTTTCATCAACTTTATCCCGACAGCAATCTATGTCCCTGAAACGTGTCTCGAAAGCACCCTGCACTGGGCACACCAGCTTGAATATGACCCCTCGCGGATAGTCTTTGAGGTGGTGGAGTCGCATCAGGTTGAAGACGTTAAACATCTGCGACACATACTTGATTATTACCGTAACAAGGGATTCAGGACCGCCCTGGATGACATCGGCAGCGGTCACACGAACCTTGTCACCCTTGCTGCGTTAGGCGCTGACGTGATCAAGATTGACATGGAGATCATCCGGGGTATAGATCATGATCCGGTTAAACAGTCAATTTTTAAAGCACTGGAAACGATAGCACGCGAAAACGGGATTAAGGTATTGGCAGAAGGGGTTGAAACACGTGATGAACTGGACTTCGTAAAACAAAATGGCGCCCAACTGGCGCAAGGCTATCTTTTTGCCAAACCTTCAGCAGAACCGGTCAGACGCGTAGAGTACTGATGCGGACAAAAATGGGTGGAATACAATTTATGTCAACAGGATTGCCGAGGCTAGTGGGAAGTACAGGCGAACGCGCGGATAATCCGGGTGCAAAAGGAATGAATCCATGAAGGGAAAAATTGTACTCGTAACCGGTGCAAACGGCTTTATTGGCCGCCTGTTGACTAAAGCACTTCTCGCTGAAGACCTTCAGCTCCGCTGTCTGGTGCGGAAAGCAGTCACACCGGCCGACAGCGCCATTGAAACAGTACAGGGAGATCTGCTCGAACCAGCAACGCTTCCGCCCGTCATGGCCGGCGTCGATACCGCCTACTACCTGGTACACGCCATGGCAGGAGGACGAACCGGCTTTGAACGGCGCGATCGTGACGCCGCTGAAAATTTTGTCCGCGCCGCCGAGAAGGCGGGTGTGCGGCGGGTCATCTACCTTGGCGGCTTGGGGGAAACCGGCGATGATCTTTCCGAGCATCTGAAAAGCCGCCTGGAAGTTGCGGAGATCCTCCGCTCCGGGAAGTTTGCCACAACATTTCTGCGGGCAGCGATCATCATTGGTGCAGGCGGGGCATCATTCGAGATGGTCAAGGCACTTGTAGAACGGCTGCCGGTCATGATCACCCCGCGCTGGGTAACTACGCTCTGCCAGCCGATTGCCGTGGAGGATGTCATCAGCTATCTGGTCGGATGCCTGAAAGATGAACGTACGGCTGGAGGGACTTTTGATATCGGAGGGCCGGATGTCATAACGTACAAAGAGATGATGGAGCGTTTCGGGCGGATCATGGGGCGTAAGCTCTACATCCTGCCGGTGCCGGTACTGACGCCCCGGCTGTCATCCTACTGGGTCGGCTTTATCACACCGGTCGCTCCATCTGTTTCGATGCCGCTGATTGAAGGGCTTAAAAACGAGGTGGTCTGCCGGGAGCACGCTATCCAAAAACTTATTCCGCTGCAGTTGACGTCGTACGAAGAAGCCGTCCGTCGATCGCTTGCCGCAGAAAGATCAAAACTCCCCTGAAATAACCAGCCGGAGAGATGCTGCTGCCGTTCTGGGAGAAGCGGCCGACACAATGGCCGATACGACTGCAAGCCCGTCTGCTCCCGCGAGAATAACATCCCTGCCATTACCACAATGTATACCGCCGATAGCCACCAAAGGGGTTCGGACCGCCGCCCGGATCCGCCGCAACCCTTCGAGTCCCAAAGGTGGTGAGGTATCTCTCTTTGTCGGCGTGCTGAACACCGGACTGACGCCGATATAGTCAGCCCCTTCCTCTTCAGCGCGAATGGCATCTTCAATTGATTCCGCCGAGACGCCGACGATCCATTCGGGAGGTCCCAACTGCCTTGCATAACTGATCGGCATATCCGTTTGCCCCAGATGAACGCCATCCGCGCCGACGGCAAGGGCTATATCCACGCGGTCATTGATCAGGAGCGGCACACCGAGGGGTTTCAGAAGCTCTATCAGCAGGCGGGCTTCGTGGAGAAACTCCCTGGTGCTGCACTCTTTTTCCCGCAACTGTACGCAGGTAACGCCGCCTGCCACAGCCTCACGAACGACCTCAACCAATGGGCGCCCTCCGGCAAGGGCACGGTCAGTTACAAGATGTAACAGATAGCATGGATCCTCCATAGCACTTACCCTTCCTCTATCTTGCATCCGGACTCAAGCTCTTCAGGGGTAAGACAATACAAGGCATCCAGAAACCGGATCATAAAGGAGCCGGGACCAGCGGCGCCGGCAGCTGCCACCTGCCCTGCCAGCCCGTAATAAGCCAGGGCCGTTGCCGTTGCAGAGACCGGATCAGGATCGATCCCGGCAAAGGCGCCGATAACAGCTGTAGCACCGCAGCCTGTACCGGTTACAGCACCCATCAGGGGGTGACCGTTGGACACCCGGACAATGCGCTCCCCATCGGTAATGAAATCTTCAGCTCCGGTGATCGCCACCGGCACTCCCAACTCACGGGCCAAGCGCACTGCCTGCTCAGCTACCGCCTCCACGGAATCAGCGGCATCAACACCCTTGGCCTTCGAATTGCCGCACGCCAGCGCAAGTATTTCCGAGGCATTACCGCGCACCACGCTTACCCGCGTCTCTGCCAGAATACGTTGTGCAGCTTTTGTCCGGAGCATTGTTGCACCTGCTCCTACCGGATCCAGGATAATCGGGACACCCAGGACGGTTGCCTTCTTTCCGGCCTTGATCATGGCATCAACCCAGTCATCGGTCAGGGTGCCGATGTTTAAAACCAGCGCCCTGGCAAAGGAAACCATCTCTTCCACCTCGTTTTCTGCGTGGGCCATCACCGGAGAGGCACCCGCAGCCAACAAGATGTTGGCCGTAAAGTTCATAACCACAAAATTTGTGATATTGTGTACCAGCGGTTTGGTTTCACGGAGTTTGCGCAGATTAGTGGCTGCCTGGGTCTGCATGGATGTTGCACGATCATGAATATTGTTCACCGTCAAGTCTCCTTAAAATATAGCGTTCAGTAACTTTTAAAATGGCCAGCCATAATAAATAAAGTTGTCAACAGTACCATAAGACGTTATGAACGGCGTGAGTTTTTAGCCATCAAACATTCAAGAAAGTAGGTAGAACTTTGCTCCGTTTAGGTCTCTGCTGCCTGTTCAAAGATGAAGCTGTGTCATTCCGTACAACAACCGTTAAAGTTCTTGCCACCCTTCCCCGCGACCGGCAACTGCTCAAACTGTCGGAAATCTGCCTGCACAACGCCATCAACCTCAAGTTGGCACTGGAAGCAGTGCAACGACTCGGTATAGGCGCCTTTCGCATCATGTCGCCGCTGTTCCCTCGTATGACTCACCCCGAGGCCGGCTATTCGCTGGAAAATTTACCAGACGGGGAGATCATAAGCGGTACTCTTGAAACCTGCAAACATTTTGCGCTGAAGAAGCAAATAAGGCTCAGCTTTCACCCCGACCAATTCGTTGTTCTGTCATCACCACACCCGGCAGTCGTCGCCAATTCAATTCTGGAACTGAAGTATCAGGCCCGGTTGGCGGAGGCTGTCGGTGCAGATGTTATTAATATTCATGCGGGCGGAGTGTATGGTGACAAGCGGGCGGCTCTTAAACGTTTTGCAGAGGTGTATAATGCTCTGCCTGAATCGGTACGAAGTCGTCTGTCACTGGAAAATGACGATGTCAGTTATACTCCCGGGGATTTGCTGCCGCTCTGCGAGCAGTACAATATCCCGATGGTCTACGATGTTCATCACCACCGCTGCAATCCAGACAATATGACTATAGAAGAAGCTACAGAGCGGGCAGGCGCAACATGGAAAGCGGCTGGACTGGAACAGCAATGCCACATCTCCTCTCCCAGGTCGGGGTGGGGAAACCCGGCTCCCAGGCCGCATGCAGATTACATCGACCCGGCCGATGTACCTGATTGTTGGATAGGGCGCCAGATGACGGTTGATGTCGAGGCAAAGGCAAAGGAACTGGCTGTTGTCCGCTTGATAGAGGACTTGAAGCTGCTGGGTCAGACTTCATGTTAAAGAACTGGCTCGCAGTCATCATTTCAGATTATATTGCCGACAAGCCTGAATACTGAAAAGAGAGCCTTAAATACGCTTTCTAACTTGACTAAATCAATATTATTATCTACTTTACCGCAACCAAACAGATTATCCCGTGCACTTCTGTCTTAGCCCTGCTTTAGTACTGCCCAGAGCAGCTTATATTTGTCAAGATCCGGCAGAAAGTTGACTTTCCTATATGATCAAAAAAATCCTGCTTGTTGATGATTCTCCAATTTCCCGAAGAATGATGAAGAGCTGTATTCCCAAAGACCGCGGTTATGAACTATTTGAGGCGTGTGATGGTTTAGCCGGATTTGAAGCGTATAAAGAAATCCGCCCTGACGTAACATTCATGGACCTCACCATGCCGGTCATGGATGGCTCCGAAGCAACCGGTAAAATCAGGGAATTCAACCCGGAAGCCGTTGTCATTGTCTGCACCGCCGATATTCAGATCAAATCCATCACGAATGCGCTGAACCAGGGAGCACTCATGGTTATGAAAAAACCCCCATCCAAGGAAACCGTCGAAGACGCACTTTTAAAAGCTGATGAGCACATCGGATAAAGATATGGACTACTGTCTCGACACCATTTCGGAAGAAGAAAAAGAGATTCTTCAGGAAATCATGAATATCGCCTTTGGCAAGGCTGCTGCAGACCTTGCCGAAGTCATCAATATATTCGTTGTTCTGAGCGTGCCGCATATCGAAATACTGAATGCCCAGGATCTGCCAGAATATCTCAAATCGCAGGTCAGTGCGTATGACCGCGTCAGCATTGTTGAACAGAATTTCTGGGGAGATTTCAAAGGAAGCGCTTTCCTCGTTTTTCAGGCCAGCGCCGGCAGAGAGCTCATTTCTCTTTTTAGTGATGACTCCGAAGACTTCGGCTCGGAGCCGATCGACGCATTGGAAAAGGAAACACTGATGGAGGTGGGCAATATCCTTATCGGCGCCTGCGTCGGAAAGCTGTCCGAACTACTCGGCGACGCCGTAACCTATTCGCCACCCCGCGTCGTCACGGAAAACAGTTCTAATGATGCAATCCCGGTAAACATCTTTGAAAGCGGCTCCTCTGCAATCGTGCTGAAAACGGTCTTCTGTTTCAACGAACGTAATGTAAACGGCTTCCTCTTCCTGGTAACCAGCAACGATTCGATCCTCTGGCTGAAAAAATCTCTGGCCGCCTTTATGGAACAGTACGAATGACGTTGAATGAGCTTACCCAGATCTTTGACACCTTCAACTTCGGTCTGGTCGTTCTTGACAGGGATATAAAGATTCAATACTGGAATCGCTGGATGGCGATGCACAGTGGGACCCCCTCAGACCAGATGGTTGGCGAACCCCTTTTTGATTTTTTCCCGCATTTAAGCACTCCCAGCTTCAACAAGAACTGCAAAGCGGTACTCTCCTTCGGCAATTTTGCGTTCTTTTCCCAAAAACTGCATCGTTTTCTATTTCCCTTCAAACCGGACAGCTCCTTCGGCTATCGTTTTGACCTGATGCAGCAGAGCTGTACGATGGGACCGCTCCGCTCCGAAGACAATTCGATCACCGGCCTCTTCCTGATTGTCCAGGATGTTACCGAGCTTGCCACCTACGAGCAAAAACTGGTCGAAATGAACACTAAAGATGCGCTGACCGGCATTTACAACCGCAGATTTCTGGAATCCCGCCTGCAGGAGGAATGTAACAGACAGCAGAGACATTTCAGGCAGCTGAGCCTGATTATGATCGACATAGATTTTTTCAAGAAGGTGAACGACACCTACGGTCATCAGTGCGGAGACCTGGTTCTGCAGTCCGTGGCGGCAAAAGCAGCAGCAGTCATCAGAAGTACAGATTTTATCGCCCGTTACGGCGGCGAGGAGTTCTGCTGCCTGCTGCCGGAAACTCCCGCCGATGCCGCAGAAACGGTAGCCGAACACATAAGAGCCCATATAGAAGAGATGGAAAACAATTTCGAGGGCATCTCCGTCAAGGTCACCATCAGCCTCGGGATTTCCAGCTTCGCAGCTGAAGACACCCCCGAAACACTTCTGAAAAGGGCTGATGACGCGCTCTATCAGGCAAAACATTCCGGCAGAAACCGATTCATCAGACTTTAAACCACCTGAAACGCCCCTTGATAAATCCTTTGTAAACCGCCAGTAAGACGAGTACCCGACCTCATAACGTTCACACTTCCAGATTCATTTCAGGCTGAAGCAGCCTGTTTCCCTCACGCATGAACGGAATCGACACCAGACGCGGAGATGAGAGTTCCACGCTAAAGGAAACCAAAAACAAAGGGTTGTTGCGCTTCTCTTCTACCAGGGTCGACAACAGGATCAGCTCTGCCATCGCGGGGACATCCGCCTCTGCAACCGTCACCGGCTCAACCGGAAGATCCCGTACAGGTGACAAATGGAGAGAGGGAAATCGTACCGTCATATTCCTTCCCAGTCTGATCGACTGCGGCGGCGGTAGTAAAAATGCAGGTACAAAAACTAACGGAGCTTCGTTGGGAGCTGCAGCTGTTTTCACCGAACCGCACATTTTCATGAAAATCATGGTATTATCCACAACCCCTTCCTGAGAGTTGATTATGAACGATGCGTACCAGAACGGCAGTAAAATATCGCCGCTTCCCGACAAATGATCAACCTCCCTCGGCACAAGCAGCCCCCCTGCCAGTTCCCAGACACTCCCGCAGCCGCTGCACTGATAGGCCACCTGTTCTTTGCCCGCCGTCATCCTCGCGGCACACCGCCCGCAGACCAGAGGCACGATCCTGAATCCGGCATCAGCCACGCTGCACCCCCGCACTCCGCTTCGAAGTTCCGGCGAGTAGCTTGATGATTGAGGGGGCATCCAGAGTTCCTGTCCGCCATTTAAGCAGATAAACCGCCAGAGCAGTCAGCGCCACACCGGCAGTAGGCGTTGTCGTCCACCCCAGCAGAACCATGGCGATAAACGCCAGCGGCAGGAATCGTTCACGCCGCTCTTCGCCCGGAAATTGACACCTGATAACATCACCGTTAACCGCATCAATCGCCACAGGATAAACACGCCCCCCCCTTGTAAAGAGCAGTCGCCAGACCGGATAGTACGTGAGTGCGAGCCATTCTGAAGAAATGCGGACGCGCTCTTCCCGGCGTATCGTCCCTTCTGAATTCCCGCCCCCTCGAGTGACGGCAAGCGCTTCCTGTCGCGCCTGGGCAACTCCTTTGAGCGGGTCCGCCACGGTTCCCCTGGCCGCTGTGTCCTGATAATCCAATGCTTCGCATTTCAGCACTGCGGCGGCTATGCCGACCCGCATCTGACCAAAAGAGGAGTACTCTCCGGCCGGTGTACTAAAGTCAAGCGGTTTGGCAATCAGGGAAAAACTGCGTTCATTCTCCCCTTTCACCGTACGGGTGAAGCGGGTGCCGTTTTCATCATAATCCACCTCTTCCCTGAAGGTTTCCTTCTCGCGCCACTGCCACCCTGTCGCCATCCCCCTGACCCTCCAGAACGGTAAAAAAAAGAGCGTGCCCTCTTTGAAACTGAAAGAAGTGGCGGACTCCCGCCCGGATTCCCCCGCAGCAAGCAGTTTTCGCACAGCAGTACGGGCAGCATTAAGATCGATCCGTTCCCGGATCAGCAAACGATGCACACCGCTGTCTCCGGAAATCACGGACGTAACACCGCAAAATCGGCACACGGCGCCACGATCTCCTTCGGCGCATTCAAACGGCCCGCCACAATGGGGGCATTTAAAAACAATCGTTGCCATCAGTCTTTCCTGTCCCCGGAGCGCTCAAACCACCAGGCGGCCAACAGAATCAGGGCGATCAGCACGCTTCTCCAGAAGATATTCGGCGCCAGAGTCCCTGCAAGGAGCAACAGTGCAATATAGCCACCCAGAAACAGGAGCCGCGACGACGAGACATGGACACCGGTTTCGTCCGGCAGGTTCGGCAGGTAAACCTGCCAGGTACAGCCGGATACCGTCGCCTGACATGGCTGTCCGGATAGTTCAAAAGTGATCAGATAGAGGGGTAGCTGCAGCAGTCTGAGGCGTACCGGCGCTTCGATTCGAGCAAGGAAGGTTTCCGGTGCAATCGTTGGCTGGGGGAATGACCTGCCGGGAGGAGGAAATTCGAGATTACCGGGAGGCGGTGCGGGAGGCAGTGGATAACCATCCAGAGCGCTCCCCGCGGCCTTAAAGCGGGTGCTGCCGTTGTCGAGATCCGCAAACCAGAAGGGATGGTATCCGAACGAGATTGCAGTCGGCGCGGCAGGGACGACAGCCCCTGCAAAATCCAGCAGACCGATCAGGGCACCCCAGGCAAGCGCGTCGTTCGGCTCATGCCGAAAGTACTGTTCGGAAACGCTCTGACCACCAAAGACCCGGAACAGGGTGCGGCATTGACTGCAGGTGTGGAAATCAGATTCTGTCAGCAGCTCAGCTTTAAAGCCGCACTGAGGGCATCTCGTGGTATTCAACCGCAGCTCCTTAGTAAAAAAGGGGAAACCTTTCGGCATCCCCTTTTTTAAATTCTCTCCACCCTGTCGTCAGCATTAAGGGCCTCCGGCGAGTTCCTTAATTGTGGGAGTCAGTATACTGTTTCAGGCAAACCCGCGTAAAGAAGGCAGCACACCACAGCAGGGAACAACCCCCGTTTTTTTCAGCATTCCGCCCGGGCGTTTCAACCAACGGGCAGGGTAGAGAGAACGATCAGTCAAACTATTATTACTCCGATGAATCGGACATTTCAAGCGTTTTGTATACAGAATAATTATTTGCGCAAGAAAAGAGTTAACTGTGCAATTTCGCTCATCATTTGTTCAAAACCGGGAAAGGTTAGCGACTGAGGCCCATCGGAAAGCGCCTTTTCCGGTTCGGGATGCACTTCGACCAGGACGCCGTCCGCTCCGGCAACCAGTGCCGCCTTGGCCATCGGCGAAACCAGCGAGCGCTTTCCGGTTGCATGTGATGGGTCAACCATGATCGGCAGGTGCGACAGCTCTTTCACCAGCGGCACGATCGAAAGGTCCAGAGTATTACGGGTAGCGGTTTCAAAGGTTCGTATTCCCCGCTCGCAGAGGATGACCTGAGGGTTCCCTTCCGCAAGAATATATTCGGCCGCCGCCAGAAACTCTTCAACCGTGGCGCTCATCCCCCGTTTCAGCAGCACCGGTTTACGAATTTTTCCCACTTCGCGCAACAGATCAAAATTCTGCATGTTGCGGGCGCCTACCTGCAGCAGATCGGCGTACTCGGCCACCAATCCGACATTATCCGGGCTCATGACTTCGGTCACAATAGGCAGGCCGCTCTCTTTTCCGGCGATAGCCAGCAGTTTGAGCCCCTCTTCGCGTAATCCCTGAAACGTATGAGGTCCGGTACGCGGCTTGAATGCACCGCCGCGCAGCATATCCGCCCCGCACTTTTTCACGAAGAGAGCCGTCTTGACAATCTGCTCCAGGCTCTCCACCGCGCAAGGACCACCAACGACAACCGGACGGCATCCCTGGCCGACTTTGACTCCAGCCACATCAACTATTGTATCTTCAGGGTGGAAATCGCGCGAAACCAGCTTGTACGGTTTTGAGACGTGAATAACCCGCTGTACTCCCGGTAATTCCAGTATTTTGGAGTCATCTACATAGCCGTGGTTACCCAGCACTCCGATAGCGGTTCGTTCACTACCCGGGATCGGTTCGGCCCTGAAGCCCATCTCCTCAACTATTCTGCTAATGGCATCGACATCTGCCTGAGTGGCGTTGTGGTTCATAACTATCAGCATCTGATTCTCTCCCATTACGTAATTATGTGCGGTATTAAAAAAGAAACCTACTCGTGCCGTTCGCTCAGTTTTTCCAGTTTCTCCATCTGATGCACAACCACCCGGTTCCCCTGCACCTCGATAATTCCCTCTTCCTTCAGCTTCTTGAAGGTGCGCGAGATTGTCTCGCTGGCGGTTCCCAGACGAGATGCCAGTTCGCCCTTTTTGATCCCCAAGTCGATATAGGTGATTCCCCCGAAATTGGTAGAACTCTCAGCCGCGCGCCGCACAAGAAAGGAGGCCAGACGGGAGGTGACATCGGCAAAGGAAAGCTCTTCAATCTGGCGGACAAACTGGCGCAGCATCAGTGACAGTGACACGACAAGATTAAACGCGAAGTTAGGATCACGCGCCATAAGCTCCATAAGACCTTTGCGTGGCAGATAAAGAGCTTCCCCCTCCTCCATGGCACGGGCCTCTGCCGGGTATGTGCCGTTGCCGAAAAAGGCGGCTTCGGCAAACGTTTCGCAAGGCTTGACAAAATGGAGCACTTTCTCTCGCCCGTCGGCTGACGTGCGGCAGAGCTTGATGCTCCCGGATACCAGCAGATAGAAACCGGTAGCCTCCTCCCCTTCACAAAACAGTGTCTCACCCTTTCTGAATGCCCGGCGCACCGCAATGGCTGCCAGTTCGGCTAGATCGGCGTTATTCAGTCCGGAAAAGAGGAGCGGTTTTTTGAGTTGTTCAATCAGTTCCATTAATTATTTTTCAAAAATGCTTTGATCTTCTCCGCCACATGTGGAGCGGTAAAGCCAAACTGTTCCGCCAATATTTTGTCAGGTGCAGAGGCGCCAAAATGTTCAATGCCGATAAACAAGCCATCACAACCTATCAAACTCCCCCACGGCATTCCCCGTCCAGCCTCAAACGCCACGCGTGGCATGCCGACCGGAAGCAGTTCATTGCGATACTCTGCCGGTTGACTAATGAAAGCTTCAAGACATGGGACAGATACTATACGGGCTTTTATTCCCTGTTCAGCCAACGTAGCAGCCGCTTCCACAGCGATATGAACTTCAGAACCGCTGGCCATAATCACAACATCGGCTTTGCCTTCAGGAGAAGAAACGATGTAGCCGCCTTTGAGCGCATCGGCAGGCCTAAAGTTTGCGGCACGGGCAATAACCGGCAGTTTCTGGCGGGTCAGAATCAGCGCAGTAGGTCCTTGATACTGCAGGGCCGCCTGCCATGCCAGTGCGGTTTCTGTCCCATCAGCAGGGCGGATAACCTGCAGACCCGGGATAAGGCGCAGTGATGCGACATGTTCTATCGGCTGATGGGTCGGGCCATCTTCTCCTACAAAAAAAGAATCGTGGGTAAATATATAGATCGACTGAACCTTCATAAGTGCCGAGAGGCGGATAGCCGGGCGGCAGTAGTCGGCAAAGACCAGAAAAGTGGCACCATAGGGGATAAAACAGCCGTAGAGTGCCATACCGTTAACAACAGCTCCCATGGCATGCTCTCTAATCCCGAAGTGGAGGTTTCGTCCGGAAAAGCTGTCAGCCTGAACTGATGGCGAGCCTTTGATATCGCTGTTGTTCGATGGGGTCAAATCAGCCGATCCGCCAACGAGTGACGGCACAAGTACGGCGGCCTTCTGCAGAACAGTTCCTGACAGGGCACGGGTTGCACCATCTTTACCGGCTACTACGGCCAGCAGCTCTTCAGAGAGGTTTACCGGCAGGTGCTTGTGCCACATCTGATCCCAAAGCCGGGCTTTTTCCGGATTTGCAGCGTGCCAGGCTTCAAACTTGCGTTGCCAGGAAGCATAAGACAGTTTTTTTACTTCTACCTGTGCCAGACATGTATCGCGCACTTCCTGGGGGATCTCAAACGCGCCGTATTTCCAGCCAAGATTTGCGCGTGTGGCAGCAATCTCTTCTGCCCCAAGAGGAGATCCGTGAGCTCCGGATGAACCCTGTTTATTGGGGGAACCGAAGGCGATGTGAGTTGTCGCTATAATGATCGACGGTTTTACGGTTTCCGCTTTTGCCGCTGCAATGGCGGCATTGATCTGTCCGAAGTCGTGGCCGTCAATCTTCTGCACATGCCAGCCGCTGGCGATAAAGCGCCCCTCAACATCCTCCGACCATGCCAGATCGGTTTTCCCCTCAATGGTGATGCTGTTGCTATCATAGATATAAACGAGATTGCCCAGCTTCAGGTGCCCGGCCAGAGCGGCCGCTTCGTAACTGATCCCCTCCTGCAGGCATCCGTCACCCATAAGAGCGTAGATCGTGTGATCAATCGGGCTGAAATCGGCAGTATTAAAACGCTCTGCAGCCATTTTTGAGGCAAGAGCCATACCGACGCCATTGGCAAAGCCCTGTCCAAGCGGCCCGGTCGTCACTTCAACCCCGACAGTGTGACCGAATTCCGGATGACCGGGAGTTTTGCTCCCCCACTGGCGGAAGTTTTTCAGCTCCTCCAGCGGCAGGTCGTAGCCGAACAGGTGCAGCAGTGAATAAAGGAGCATCGATCCATGCCCGGCGGAAAGAACAAAACGGTCGCGGTTCGGCCAGCATGGATCTTCGGGATTGAAGGAAAGAAAGTTTCCCCACAGGGCGAGTCCACAGTCGGCAGCCCCCATCGGCAGACCGGGGTGACCTGAGTTTGCCCTTTCAACGGCATCAACCGAAAGAAAACGGATGGCGTCGGCACAAAGCCGGGCCTTGTCAGTGGGAATCATAATGTTGTGCATGTAAAGTTCCTTTCATCTGGAGAATAATATGTACTATCTAAAATGGTTAAAACCCTCAGCCCGGGAGTTGTAAGGAGTGCCGTCCGTGTTGACAACCGTCACCCCGGGAAATCTTGTCACTATACCAATACGTGTCATCGCAATGCCACACTTTTCCATGCAATCAGCAATTTTTTCCCGGTTGGAGCGGTCTGCAGTGAAGCAGAGTTCGTAATCTTCTCCTCCGGAAAGCGCCAGATGGTAAGGAATAGCCGGGAAAGATGCAGTGCAGCTGTGGAAAGAGTGCGAAAACGGGATATCTTCCAGAAGGATACGGCCACCGACGCCTGATTGCTCGGCGATATGCCCATAATCAGCCAGAATCCCATCGCTGACGTCAATCATGGCGGTCACCAATCCGGCTTCCGCCAGGGTCAGGGCTGCTAAAACCTGGGGATTCGGGTCGAGGAGACGGGAGAGGAGCGATTGCATGCCACCTCCGGCCCGGTCCGGGGAACAGTGTGTATTTGGGGGACTCTGATTTTGCAGGGATTTCTCTGCTGGTGGAGCAGGACAGAAGCCGGCATCTTCGGCCAACTTCAAACCAAGGGCTGCATCACCCAATGTACCGGTCACCCAGATGTCGTCATCAGGCATTGCACCGGCGCGGCGCACAATCAGGTCAGGATACTGCTCCCCCATAATCGTAACTGAAACCGCCAGACCGGAGCGCGACGAGCAGGTATCACCACCGACCAGGAAAACCTGGTTTTCTGATGCCATCGCCAAAAAACCGCGCATGAATTCATCGATAAAATCAAGGGGAAGATCGGAGGGGATGGCCAGGGAGAGTAATGCCCAGCGTGGTATGCCTCCCATGGCCGCAATGTCGGAAATACTGACACCCAGAGACTTGCGCCCCAGGCGATATGGATCATGCCAGGCACGACGGAAATGCACATCCTCCAGGAGCATATCAGTGGAGGTCAGCAGCTGCATCCCTGCCGAAAGTGAGGTCACTGCGGCATCATCACCGATACCGGTAATAACGCTCCCGCCCGGGGAGACTCCGGCAGTAATACGGGAGATCAGGCCAAATTCGCCTAGAGTGGAAAGTGAAGAAGATAAATGGGTCACGGTCGAATCAATTCTGGGCATCCCTGAAAGTAAAACGGAAGCTGTTCAGTCCGTTTTTAAAAGTTGGCTATTGTACCGTACCGGGCTTTAATGGCAAGTAAAAATCATTAGTACGCCAGAAGTTAACGCCCTTGTTCAATCTATCATGGCTGGGTAGGCATCGTGAAATAATGTTGCAACGATCAGAGTGATATGCTAGCTTTTGCCAGTTTATATATACCTGTAAACAAACTAAAAGGAGCTTTACGTGAAAATTATTAACAGCACGAAACTGTTTGCGGCTGCCATCTGTGTGGTCGCACTTGTCGGCTGCCAGGGCGGCAGCACTTCCGGCGGAGCAAAACAAGATGGTAAAAAAACTGGCGCTGTTCTGGCTGAAGTCAATAGCGGCAGCATCACTACCGGCGATTTTGACCGTGAACTGAAAAATCTCCCCGAATATCTGAAAACAATGGCAGACACCCCTCAGGGCCGCAAAGAGATGCTGGATACAATGATCATTCGCGAACTGATTCTGCAGCAGGCATCCAAAGACGGCCTCGACAAAGGTCCCGAAATTGAGGAGAAACTGCAGGATCTCAAAAAACGCCTTATTGTAGAATCGTTCCTCAAGAAAAAGGTCGAGGCTGAATCCAAGGTTTCCGAAGAAGACTTGAAAAAGTTTTATGAGCAGAACAAAGACAAGTTCAAGTCCGGTGGACAGATTAAAGCAAGCCACATCCTGGTTAAAACCGAAAAAGAAGCCAAGGACATCCTGGCACAGCTTAAAGCCGGCGGGAATTTTGAGGCCCTGGCCAAAAAAAGCTCTGTTGACTCCTCCGCCGCCAAGGGTGGTGATCTGGGGTGGTTCGGCAAAGGGAGCATGGTGCCAGTTTTTGAAAAGGCGGCTCTCGCTCTTAAAGAAGGACAAATTTCAGAAGTTGTCAAATCTGATTTCGGCTTCCACATTATCAAGCTGACCGGCAAGCGGGCAGCCGGTATCAGGCCCTTCGAAGAGGTAAAAGAGCAGATCAGGGGAGCGATCATGCCGACCAAACAGCAGGAAGTTTTTCAGAAGATCAAAGACGAGCTGAAAAAAACCGCTAAAATCTCAATCAAGGAAGATGTTTTAAACAGCGTCGGCACGAAGAAGGAAGAGACTAAAGCTAATGAGGTAAAACCGGCAGCTCCCGAAAAAAAATAACGCTCTTCTAGCTGAGGCACAGGAATATTCTGAACAGATAAAACCGGAAGGGCGGGAGCATATCCCCCTTCCGGTTTTTACATCTAACTAAAAAAGGGTGCAACTATGAAGCAACGTACTTTGGCAGCAATGACAGCATCCCTGGCTCTGCTCGTGGCAGGAGGATGTGCCGGCAACAAAGAGGCGGTCACCAAGGCCCCGACAGCGACGACGCAGATTGCAGAACAGCCCAGCACCCCAGCCGTGCCGAAAAAACCTGAAACCGTAACAAACGCCATTGCGGCAATTGTCAATGGCGAGATAATTACCCTGCATGATGTCAAACGGGAAGCACAGCCGGCAATCAGCGAAGCGGAGAAAAAAGGCGTCCTAAATGACGCTGACCGGAGCCGGATTCGCCGCACGGCTCTTGATCGCCTGATTGAAAAAAAGCTGACCGAGCAAAAGGCCAGAGAGCTTAATATTCGTGTGTCCGAAGAGGAGGTCCGTCAGGCGATTGATGACGTGCGCAAGCAGAACAACATCCCATCGCAGGAAGCTTTGGAGACAGCTCTGGCAGCCCAGAGCCTTTCCATGGACCAGTACCGCTCCCAGCTCCGGGAACAGATCGAGAAGCTGAAACTGGTGAGCATGGAAGTTCGCGCCAAGGTCCAGGTTGGCGAAAGCGAAATGCGTGATTATTACAACGCTAATCAGGCAAAATATACTGAAGACGAAACGTATCGCGCCCGGCACATTTTTTTCAAAACAGATGAAAAGGCGTCTCCGGATGCGATTAAGCACTCTCACGCCACGGCCTTTGCAGTCCTTGCTGAGGCCAAAAGCGGCAAGGACTTTGCCGAACTGGCAAAGAGTTACTCGGAAGATCCGGCGGCCCGCAAAGATGGCGGAGATCTGGGGAGTTTTAAAAAAGGGGATATGCAGCCGGATCTGGAGAAAACCATTCTATCCCTGAAACCGGGTGAGGTCAGTGATCTGGTGACTACTCCGATCGGCCTCCACATCATCAAACTTGAAGCGCGCGTAGCAGGCACTATCAAGCCCTTTGAAAGCGTCAAAGCGGAGATTGAAGAAATTATTTACCGCAAAAAATCAGAAGAGCGCTTCAGCCAGTGGGTCAAGGAGTTGCGCGCCAAGGCCAGCGTTGAGTTCAGAGAACTGGATGGTTTGCTGTAACGATGCCGCTATCATCCTGACACCATAAAAAAAGCCGCTCACCCATTACAGGGTAGCGGCTTTTTTCCCGATATTTTTCTCCGAAGTTACTCCCTGCGACGCAGATGTCCCAGAAACTCTTCGCATGATAGCTGTTTTTTTCTGACCAGATAGGCAATGTCCCTGCTCAAAGCCACTTTTTCTCCCTCTTTCATGACATCCTTCAGCAGCACAAACAGCGGGGTGTTGCTGCTGTACGGGACCAGACGGAACCGCTCCTGCAGTTCGAATGCCGACATGTCCGGCAACATCTGGCTGCAGAACACCAGGTAAAAGGGATGAATTGAAGCAAGCGCCAGAGCTTCCTTGCCGGTATACCCCTTGACAACCTCGAACCCCACCGACTCAATCGCCTTGGCAAGTTTTTCCTCACCGCTCCGTGACACCACCATCGCTTGCAGATCCCATGTTTCCGTATCTTCGGTCAAACCATAGACCGCCAAACGGTCCTGAAGATACTGCTCGTCAAGCGGAAGGGTAAAAAAACCGGCGACCGGAAACACACCGCCGATTTTCCCCTTTTCACTCAAAAAGACCGGCAGCACAGGGATATCCCGTGTAGCAGGGGAGTTTTTTACCTTGAGCAGCACTCCCCAGCCATCTTCGGAAAAAGGGGAAATATCGAGCACAATCCCCAATGGCCGCCCGGCCTCAAGGTTCTCATATCGCTCAACTCTACAGGCATACCCGCCAGCCTCCAGATATGTGGAGAGGATCTCTTCGCGTCCGTCTCCCCCCTTCACACCCAGTATCCAAAGTTCCCTGTGTGGTTTGGTATTCTCCGCCATGGCCACTCCTATCTGCAATACAATTGATCAAGAAATGTGTTCTCATAGCAGAAAACAGCGCCAAAAACCAGACTAATCAGCCACATTTGTCAATTTATAAAACAGGGATTGAATCAGGAGGTTGAGGGTTTCATACGACGGGAAGCGCAAATGCATGCGTTTGAGAGGATGAATACGAATCACCACAGTCACAGAGCTGAAATTACTCCACCGCATAGAGCTCGAGGATACGCTCAATTATGCTGGTAGTCGATTTGCCATCCACGAAGGTGATCAACTCCACCCGGCCTCCGTATTCCTCAACGACTTCACGGCCGACCACGCCATCAAGTGAATAGTCGCCCCCCTTGGCGAGAATATGCGGTTTGAGAGCAGTTATGAGTTCCAGCGGGGTATCCTCGTCAAAAATAACAACATAATCAATACAGTCCAGAGCTGCCAGCAGGTGAGCCCGTTCATCCTGATCGATCAGCGGCCGCTTAGACCCTTTAAGACGCCGCACGGAAGCATCGCTGTTGAGTCCCAGTACCAGCAGGTCGCCAAGGTTCCGTGCTTTTTGCAGATATTTTACATGTCCGGCGTGCAGCAGATCAAAACAGCCATTGGTAAAGACAATCCGCTTCCCCCTGCTTTTTTCGGCGGCAATAAGGGGGGAGAGCACATCAAGGCTCTTTATTTTCGCATGACTGTCCTTATGGGCCAGTGAAACAGCATCGATGATTTCCTGCGGGGTAACGATCGAAGTCCCCAGCTTGCCAACGGCAATTCCAGCAGCGACGTTGGCCAGACGGGCTGATTCGGCCATGGTGAAACCGGAAGCGATGCCGACCGCCAGCGTTGCAAGCACCGTGTCGCCGGCGCCGGAAACATCAAAAACTTCTCGAGCCACGGTGGGGATATGAACGGCCTCGCCACCATGTGAAAAAAGCGACATCCCCTCTTCACTCCGGGTGATCAGCAGGTGCTGCAGACCGGTAGCAGCAATGATCACATCAGCCGCCTCCGCCAGAGAGGCGGCATCGGTGATGGGAATTCCTGATGCAGCCTCAGCCTCCTTGCGATTCGGCGTCAGCAGTGTAGCCCCGGCATAGCGGGTGAAATCAGCCCCCTTCGGGTCTACCAGCACAGGGATACCGATCGCTGCCGCTGCAGAAACGGCAGCGGCGATAACGGAAGGGGTCAACACCCCCTTGTTGTAATCCGAAAGCACAATAACCTTATATTCGCCGGCATGGGAGGCTATCCAGAGGCAGAGCTGCTGTTCAACAACAGGCGGCAAAGCTTCCCGCGATTCTCGATCGATGCGCACAATCTGCTGATGTGCCGCAACGACTCTTGTTTTACGGCTGGTACGGCGATGGGGGTCAAGAAAAATAGCGCGGGTATCAATGTGGTGGTGGCAAAACCGTTCCAACAGCTCGCGACCGTTAAGATCGTCGCCAACCACAGAGCAGACTGAAACCTGCGCTCCCAGCGCCGCCAGATTATGCACCACGTTGCCGGCTCCTCCCAGGCGAAGCTCTTCGCGGATAACATCAACCACCTGCACCGGAGCCTCCGGCGAAATACGATCCGCCCTCCCCCACAGGTACTCGTCGAGCATCAGGTCACCAATAACCAGGCAACGGATTTCAGCTGTATGTGCAAAAAGAGTTTCAACTGCAGTCCGATCCACATGACCTCCGTTTATCAGGTAAACAGCGTTTTTTCCAGCAGGTCGCACACAATATGAATTATCGTGATATGCCCTTCCTGAACCCTCGGCGTATCGCTGGTAGGCACGATCAGAGCAAGATCGCAGAGAGCCTTGATACTGCCGCCGTCCTTGCCGAGCAGGCCGACAGTACAGCACCCTTTTTCTCGCGCCAGTTCCAGGGCCAGCAGTACATTAGGTGAATTACCGCTGGTGGAGATCCCGACAATCATGTCGCCAGGAGCGGCCAGCGCTTCAACTTGGCGCTGGAATACTCTGTCAAAGCCATAGTCATTACCGATGGCGGTCAGAATCGAAGTATCGGTTGAAAGCGCAATTGCCGGCAGCCCCCGCCGCTCCATTTTGAAACGCCCGACGATCTCCGCCACAAAATGCTGGGCATCAGCGGCTGAGCCGCCATTCCCCATCACCAGCAGTTTATTGCCGCGGCGGAAAGTTTCCACCAGCAGCGCTACCATTTCGGCGATCAGCGGTGACAGTTCCAGCTCAATCCGGGTGATAACTTCCCGATGTGCCGCCAGCTGAGAGGTGATCTCTGGTATCATGACAATGTCTCCTTATGGCGTTCCGGAACAGCTGTTGTGTGAATATGAATACTGCTGAGCAGTTCATCCTGTGAAATTGATGCATCAACCCCCGGAAATGTGTCGCAACTGCCACCCCTTACCGCAATCAAATCTGGTAAAGCGCTTTGAAGCGCCGCTATCTTCCGCTTGATGTCCCGCAGTGGAAACAGTGTTGACAGCTGTTGCAGATCTATCCCGGTATGGAGGCCATTCCACCCCATTTTCCGGAAATCAGAATACTGGTGACGATGAAGCAGCAGCGTAAAACGATGCCCCTGGCGGGCTCCGTCCAAAATATCGGTAACGGTATCTCCAAGAGAACCGGCGTTATCGCTCTTGCCAAAATAAACGCAATAATTGCAGGGGGCACCCCACCTGGATATGTACATGGAACGGCTATGCTGCACCAGCTCATTTCTGCGCTGTACAGAACCGAACTGCTGCCCGGCAGAGCAGGCCAACCGTATGGGGCCGGTTATACAGCAGCGATACCCATGGGCAGCGGCACGCCGTACATACTCTTTCAGGCACCACTCGTTACCATCAAGATATTCATCAAAACTGCCTGCAATTATAAGCATCTCTGCGCGCAGCAGAACTGTATCGAAGTATACAGTGAAACTCTCCATACTCGTGCATCCCGGAGCGAGGTCCGGCAGGTCAGGTGCATCCGCCCCACTGAACAGCGGCGAGACAATCCCGGCGCCGGTAGTTTCAGCCGCCCTCACCAAAGCATCCAGCCACCCCTCCTGCACTGTCACGTGTGGGCGAACAATCACGGTATAATCACTGTCAGAGCGGGCCAGACCGAGGTTTATCGCAGCGACCAGTCCGATATTCTTTTCGGATTTGATAAACAGTCCCTGGTCGCCCAAGGACTCAGAGAACTCCTCCAGCATCAGCTCCGTCTCACGACTGCTGCCGTTGTCGACAATAATCAGACGTGCTCCGGGAGAGTGCGCGAGGATCGCTGCAAGACAGGCACGGGTTTCAAACTGGTTGTTCCAGACAGGAACAAGTATGTCAATAATTGGGGAAATCACAGGCAGCCTGGAAAGGTTCTCAGCCACGGCGTCACAGAGTTTTGATCCCATCGTTCTCTGTGACGCCATGGCTAAAAATCAGGAAGATATTGCTACTCTGCGCAGCAGGTCAAGCTCATCAAGCACGAGTCCGGAACCGAGGCAGACACAGTCAAGCGGGTTTTCAGCGATGAGTACCGGCACTTTGGTTACCTCGCGCAGCAGCAGATCCAGATTACGCAACAGGGCGCCGCCGCCGGCCAGAAAAATGCCCTGATCAACAATATCGGCCGCCAGCTCGGGTGGAGTCTTTTCCAGACAGATTCTCACCGTATCGACAATAGCGTTAACCGCCTCCTTGAGCGACTCGCGGATTTCGTCAGAATTGACCTTGATGGTTTTAGGAATGCCGGAAACCAGGTCCCGCCCCTTGACTTCCATCTCCAGAGTTTCCGGACCCGGATAGGCCTCGCCAATCTCCATCTTGATCTTTTCTGCCCACCGCTCACCGATCTGCAGATTATATTTTTTGCGGATATATTTGACAATCGCCTCATCCATCTTGTCCCCGCCCATACGGGTAGACTGGGCGTAGACAATTCCGGCAAGCGAGATAACTGCAACTTCAGTCGTGCCGCCGCCGATATCAACAATCATGTTACCGGACGCCTCGGTGATCGGCAGACCGGCACCGATAGCAGCCGCCATCGGCTCCTCAATCAGATAAACCTCACGGGCTCCGGCCGACTCGGCTGATTCCTTGACCGCACGTTTTTCAACCTGGGTGATGCCGGACGGTACGCAGATGACGATGCGGGGACGAACGAGGGTTTTGCGGTTATGCACTTTATGAATGAAATAGCGCAGCATCTCTTCGGTGATGTCGAAGTCGGCAATGACGCCGTCCTTCATGGGGCGGATGGCGGTAATAGAACCGGGGGTCCGGCCAAGCATCTGCTTTGCTTCCATGCCGACTTTCAGCACCTTCTGCTGGCCGTTGGGCATCTTCTGCACAGCGACGACCGACGGTTCACGTACAACAATCCCCTTCCCTTTCAGATAAACCAGGGTGTTGGCAGTGCCAAGGTCAATGGCAAGGTCATTGGAAAACATTCCGAACAGATAATCAAACATTTTAAGCATTAGTTGGTGATCCTTTCGGCGATCGTATCTAGTAGGTAAATAGGTTGGTAAGAATAACAGAGTCCAGGCATGCAATGCAAGAGAGAATAAATAGCCTCTGAATCACGACTGCCGCAATCTCACGATTCAGGCGCTTTATCAACCCATAGCCAGACGAGCGATTTCTTGACATACCGGCTTCATATCTGTAGTTTAATGCAGTTTTAACGAATCTGGAACGGAGATATCATCCCATGGAATATAAAGAAACATTAAACCTGCCGCAGACCGATTTTCCGATGAAGGCCAACCTGAATCAGCGGGAGCCGGAAATGCTCGAAAAATGGGAACTGAACGGGCTCTATGCAAAGTTGGAAGAATCCGGCAAAGACAAACCGCTCTACGTCCTGCACGATGGCCCCCCCTACGCCAACGGTCATATTCATATCGGCCATGCCCTCAATAAAACCCTCAAGGACATTCTGCTTAAAGTCAAACGGATGGAGGGGTTCCGTGCCCCCTACGTGCCGGGGTGGGACTGTCACGGCCTGCCTATCGAACTGCAGGTGGAGAAAAACCTCGGGTCGAAGAAACACACCATGAGCAAACTGGAGATGCGCCGGGAATGCCGAGCGTATGCCGCCAAGTTTGTTGATGTCCAGCGGGAGGAATTCAAGCGCCTCGGCATCCTTGGCGACTGGGATAACCCCTATCTGACGATGAATTATGAATATGAAGGGCTGACCGCCGCCGAACTGGCAAAATTTGCCCACAACGGCGGTCTGTACCGCGGCCGCAAGCCGGTGCACTGGTGTTCATCTTGCGTGACGGCTCTTGCGGAGGCCGAAGTTGAATACGCCGATCACACCTCACCCTCCATCTATGTCCGTTTTGCCTTAAAGGGCGACATGGCGGCGGCGATCCCGGCTCTGAAGGGAAAGCAGGCGTACATCGTGATCTGGACAACCACCCCCTGGACGATCCCGGCCAATCTCGCCGTAGCGCTCCATCCGGAGTTCGATTATGTGGCGCTTGAAACCGAAAAAGGGGTTCTGATCGTTGCTGAAGGGCTTAAAGATTTATTCCTGGCAACCGTTGGGCTGACCGGTACCGTCATCGCTACATTCAAGGCGGGAGTGCTCGAACGTAAACTCTGCAAGCATCCCTTCTACGAGCGCGATTCGGTAGTTCTTCTGGGTGAGCACGTCACTCTTGAGGCCGGCACCGGGTGTGTTCACACCGCCCCCGGCCACGGCCAGGAGGATTATGAGCTGGCGTTGAAGGAAGGGCTGCAGATCTATAACCCGGTTGACAACCACGGGAAATATCTGGCAGATGTCGAATTCTTCGGCGGCCAGCAGGTTTTCCCCGCCAATCAGAACGTTATTGACAAACTGATCGAGGTTGAGGCACTGCTCCAGACCTCACCGATTGTCCACTCATACCCGCATTGCTGGCGCTGCAAAAAACCGATCATCTTCCGCGCCACCGAGCAGTGGTTCATCAGCATGAAGGCCAACGACCTGCGCGATAAGGCGCTCAAAGCCATCGATCAGGTAGATTGGATTCCTAAATGGGGACGAGAGCGGATCTACGGCATGATCGAAAATCGTCCCGACTGGTGCGTTTCCCGCCAGCGTTCCTGGGGCGTTCCGATTACCGCGTTCTCCTGTACAGCCTGCGGTGAATACATTGCCGACGGCACGGTCATGGACCACGTAGCTGAAATTTTCAAAAAAGAAAGCTCCGATGTCTGGTTCGACTGGAGCGCCGAAAAGTTGCTCCCCGCAGGAACGGTCTGCCCGAAATGCGGCTCGGCGGCACTTGAGAAAGAAAACGACATCCTGGATGTCTGGTTCGATTCGGGGGTTTCGCACGCAGCGGTGCTTGAACCGAATCCCAATCTCCGTTCACCTGCCGACATGTACCTGGAGGGGAGCGACCAGCATCGCGGCTGGTTCCATTCATCCCTGCTGGAGAGCGTCGGCACCCGGGGGGTTGCACCGTATAAAAGCGTACTGACTCACGGTTTCGTGTTGGACGGCCAGGGGCGCAAGATGAGCAAATCCGTAGGCAACGTCGTGGCTCCCGAAGATGTTATCAAGAAGTTCGGCGCCGATGTCCTGCGACTTTGGGTTTCCGCCATGGATTACCAGGATGACACCCGCATATCGCAGGAGATCCTGACCAGAGTCGCGGAGGCATATCGCCGCATCAGAAACACCTGCCGCTACATTCTCGGCAATATTAATAACTTCGATCCGGAAACTCAATCGGTACCGTTCGCAGAGATGCCGGAAATAGACCGTTGGGCCCTGCACCAGCTTGAAATATTGAAAGGGCGGGTCCTCACCGCCTATCAAGACCTCGAATTCCACGTCATCTATCAGGAAGTCAACGGTTTCTGCACGACCGAGATGAGTTCATTTTACCTCGACATCCTCAAAGATCGGATGTACACCAGCAAGGCGAGCTCTCTGGAGCGGCTCAGCGCCCAGACGGTCATGCACTACATCCTCGACACCCTGGTGCGGGTTCTCGCCCCGGTGCTCTCATTCACCTCTGATGAGGTCTGGCAGTTCATGCCGGGCCAGCGTGAGGAAAGCGTTCATCTGGCGGAATTTCCGGCCCGCCATCCGGAGTGGCTGGATGACATCCTGGCGGCACGCTGGGAACGGATCATAAAAGTACGTTCCGATGTTTCAAAGGCACTGGAACTGGCCCGGGTCGCCAAGACCATCGGCCATTCTCTGGACGCCGCTGTAACAATCGCCGCTCCAGCTGAGCTTTTTGAATTCCTGCAGGGATACACAGCCGAGCTGAACGCCATCTTTATCGTATCAAAGGCGACGCTGGCAACAGAACTGGAGGGGGAATACTGGAGTTCTGAAAACCTGGAAGGCCTGAAGATCCAGGTAACAGCGGCTCCGGGTGTCAAATGCGAGCGCTGCTGGTACTACAGCGAAGAGTTGGGCAGTAACCCGGAACATCCGACGATCTGTCCAAAATGTACACAGGCCGTTATATGAAGCGTTGGTCATTATTTTCGGCGATCGCTATCGTCGGCATAATTATAGATCAGATCACCAAGATCGCCATTGATCGCAGTATGCAGCTGTTCGACTCGATCCCGGTTATTGAACATTTTTTCAATATCACCTACGTCAGGAACAAGGGGGCCGCTTTCAGCTTTCTCTCCAACGCATCGTGGCGACTGCCGTTTTTTATTACCATATCAATCGTAGCGGCGCTTGTTATACTTGTAGCCTTTCGCAGGATGCGCGATAATCAAAAGCTGGCGCATATCTCGCTGGCGATGATTTTCTCCGGCGCGGTCGGCAACCTGATTGACAGGATCCGCTTGGGAGAAGTAATCGATTTTCTCGACGTCCACTGGTACCGGCACCACTGGCCGGCCTTCAACGTCGCCGATTCTCTTATCTGTGTTGGTGTTTTTCTGCTGGCGGTTGATATGATTCTGGAGGAAAAGCGGCTGAAGAAGGGTTAAGTTACACGACTGACCAGCCGGCATATTCCGCACACAAAAAAGACCTCCCGGGTTTCGAAAACCAGGGAGGTCTTTTTGTATGGACTGACACTGTAGTATCACCATAGTATCATCGTTCATGCCAAGAAAAATCAGAGAGCTGATAGCCGATCTGGAAAAGGCCGGATTCATCAACAGGGGCGGCAAAGGAAGTCACCGGAATTTTACGCATCCGTGCGGCTCCATGCCGATCACTATTTCCGGCAAACCTGGCAGCGATGCAAAACCCTACCAGGAACGGGCTGTACGCAAATCAATAGAGGAGATAAAAAAATGAAACCGGGTGTTGAGTATCTGAAAATTGTTCAATGGTCGAATGATGATGGTTGTTATGTGGGAACATGTCCCGGCGTTTTATACGGAGGAGTGCATGGCGATGATGAAGCCGCCGTTTACAAAGAACTGTGCGAGGTTGTCACCGAAACAATAGAGCTGTATAAAACCGATTCCAAGCCACTTCCAAAACCGACAGCCTTAAAAAAATATTCCGGAAAATTTGTGCTTCGGGTCGAAAAAGAGTTGCATCAAACACTTGCCATCAGGGCGATACAGCGGGGAGAAAGCCTGAACAGCTATTGCCGGAGAATTCTCAAGATGGCAGCATAATTCACACATCCAGCCACCACCAGGGCACTGCAAGTACTTTGGAATGCAGCCATTGCACCCGGTCGCCACCATGTACCAGTACGCCGCGCACCGTTTCAGGATACTCTTCCATAAACAACAAAAGGTTATTAATATCGTGAACCGTCGGCCTGGTGGTCAACTTGACTTCAAACGCCAACAAGCGACGACCATGTTCGATGACAAAATCCACTTCCTTGCCGGTTGTGGTACGCCAGTAGCAAAGCTGCGCCCGTGGTGTCATCTGCTCACAGAGTGTGCGCAGGTGGTGTCCGACCATCGTCTCAAAATACCCACCTGACTCGCGGCATCCTGCCAGAGTTGCCGCATCGTAATAACCGGAAAGGAAAATGGCCAGTGCCGAATCAACAAAAAACACCTTGGGGGATTTGACTAACCGCTTGGTTCGATTGACGCTAAAGGCCGGAATACGGCTGATTATGTTGGATACTTCCAGCAGTTTTATGTAGCGGTGCGTAGTTGGATGACTTATCCGGCTGTCTTTTGCGATATCGGCTTGATTAAGAATATTGCCCGTGCGTAGCGCCAGGATCTGCATAACCCGACGGAAGTCAATTAATGAGTCAACCTGTGACAACTCGCGCAGATCACGTTCCAGATACGTGCGTACATACCCTTCCAGCCAGTTCAGCACCTCGTTGTGCTGCGTAGCAGTCACCAATTGCGGCATAAAGCCCCGCAAAAGGAGCGGCATCGGATCAATGTTTTTGACTGTCAGTTCTGGTTCGTGATGGTCAGGATTCCACAATCGGGCGAAATTGGCTGCTTCTGCAACCCCCGCAACCTCGCCATACGTCATTGGCCCCAACTCGATATAGAGCGCTCGTCCCGCCAGTGATTCAGTTACGTTTTTCATCAGCAGCAGATTGGCAGAACCGGACAGGATAATTTTTTTTCGCCGCTGCGAGCTATCTACAGCCAGCTTTATAGCATCAAATAGCTCTGGCAACTTCTGTGCTTCATCAATAATAAGCCGGTCTGTCCCGCCCAATAGTGATTGTGGGTCAAGCTTGGCCTGCTCCCGCACGTCATAGTCGTCCAAAGTGCAGTAGCTAAAATCAGGAAACGCGTGTTTGAGCAGCGTACTTTTTCCTACCTGCCGCGCTCCGGTCAGGACTGTAACTGGGAATTGCTCTACTATCTCCCTGATTTTAGGAGTAATTCTCCGGTTAACGTATTTTGTTTCTCTATGTGAAATGATTTCGTTCATGCAATATGAGTATCATTTTTCGTGTGGCAAAACAAGGAGTTTGTTGAAGTCAAGGGGCGGCAGGAATATTGTCTCATCATTGATCGAGGTGGTCATAGTCATAAGGACAAAGAGTTGCATCAAACATTTCCCACATAACGCACACCACCGGCAAAGACTTCCTGCAGAACACCTTCCCGCATAACCCGCTCCAGCAATCCGGCTTCGTTGCCATCACAATTCCCTATTACCTGAAAATCTGCCCGTTTACCAACCTCCAGTGAGCCGCAACGTGCAGAGAGACCAAGAGCCTCGGCGCCACCGGCCGTAACCATACAAAAAACATCCTGCGCAGTTAAATCATTCGGAAAGATCTCAAGCGCAAAGCACAGTTCATCCCAGAGTGAAAGGGAGTTGTTGCTGGCGAGTGAATCGGTGCCGAGCGCCAGAGGAATGCCGAGTTTTTTGAAAAGGGCAACCGGCGCACGTCCGACATCGAGGAGTTCATTACTACGGGGACAAAGTGCTATATGAGTACCGCGCGACTTGATGATACGGGCATCGGCAACGGAAACGTGGACACAATGCACCGCCGTAGTCGTCGGCGTCAAAAGTCCGTAGCGATCAAGCAGTTCTGTGGAACTGCAGCGCGCCGGATGCCCGAGGTAACGTTGCCAGCCGACAAACGGGTAGAATTCTGTAGCCAGATCACCTGTCTCGTCAAAGATAAAGTCCGCCTCGGAACGGGATTCGGAGAGGTGAATGGTAAGCGGCAGCGCCTCTGATACGGAAGCGTCCCTTATTGTCGCCAGATGCTCGCGTGCGATCGTATAGGGAGAATGGGGTGAGAAGCCGGCCGGCATTGAGTACGTTTCGCTCTGATGTGCCGCAGCGGCGGCTGCGACGAGCTTATTTTTAAAAAGAGCATGGTCCTGTCCCAACAGCTCGAAGTAAAGCCTCCCGGCGAGCGGGGTGTGATAGTAATGTTCTGCCATCGCCGGATTGGTGACGATCTCACCAATCGCTGTGGTCCCTGATTCAAGGCACATCCGCACCCCCTCCCGAATCGAAGGGGGGTAATCCTCAGGAGTCAGACCACGCGCAATCTTTATCAACTGTATTATCCAGTCGGTAAAGCGGCGTGGATTATAATCGACTGCTGAACGGAGCTTCCAGGAAG
Organism: Deltaproteobacteria bacterium; assembly: GCA_019162745.1. GTDB lineage: Bacteria > Desulfobacterota > Desulfuromonadia > Geobacterales > Pseudopelobacteraceae > JACRCG01. Next base: position 54,626 of record JAFLLC010000039.1, read on the forward strand.
GGAAATGGGTTAGTTCAAGGTGAGTATGGGCGTTTACGAAACCGGGGAGGATAACGCAGCCGGAGAAATCAAGCACCGGTGCTGTATGCGCACTGCGCAGTATACTCAGAGGCCCTGCGTCCACGATCATACCGTTGCGAACGAGCAATGCCCCGCCAGCAACGGGCGGGGCATCGGGATTGATTAACCAGGAAGCGGAGTAGATAATATCTTCAGACATGAATCACCCCCAAAAACAGCGGACACTTCATTTAGAAACAGTTTTCCTGGGCTTCTTTTCAGCGACCGGAGCCGGTGGTGGATACTTTTCCAACGCAAGCTTGAGAGCGTCTTCAACGTCTGACACAGCGACTATTTTCAATTTTTTGAGGATTTCCGGTGGGATATCCTCCAGATCCTTTTTGTTCTGTTCAGGGATGATTACCAGCCGCATCCGGGATCTGACAGCCGCGAGAATTTTCTCCTTAAGTCCGCCAATCGGGAGCACCTTGCCGCGCAAGGTTATCTCACCGGTCATGGCAACATCTTTTTTTACCGGGATGTGACAGAGTATCGAGACCAGCGCCACCGTCATGGCAACACCTGCCGAAGGTCCATCCTTGGGTATGGCGCCGGCCGGAACGTGGACATGAATCTCATGCTCCTCAAATATTTTCGGCGCAAGATGCATCGCCTCGGCATGGGCACGAACGTACGAGTGTGCGGCCTGTACCGACTCCTTCATTACGTCACCCAACTGCCCGGTTAGCGTCAACGCGGTTTTCCCCGACATCAAACTGGCTTCGATATGAAGGATCTCACCCCCGACCGGTGTCCAGGCAAGCCCATTAACGACTCCGATCTCGTTTTTATCCAGGTCTTCTTCACGAATATATTTCTCAGCGCCAAGGTAAGTGTGCAGCACCTTGGCGGTCACCTTGACGGTACGCGGATTCCCTTCCGCCACTTTCCGGGCCACCTTGCGGCAAATCTTGCCGATTTCCCGTTCAAGGTTACGCAGACCGGCTTCTCTGGTATATTTGGAAACTATTTCGCTGATGGATTCATCTTCGAAGCTGATGTGCTTGGCTTTTAGTCCGTTTTCCTTGATCTGGCGCGGGACCAGGTAGCGCTTGGCAATCTGCAGTTTTTCCTCTTCGGTGTAACCAGCCAGATTGATGACCTCCATCCTGTCGCGCAGGGCTGAAGGAATCGGATCCATCTGGTTGGCAGTCGCCACAAACATGACATTCGAGAGATCAAAAGGCTGATTTATGTAATGATCGGAGAAGGAGTGGTTCTGCTCCGGATCAAGCACTTCAAGGAGCGCCGATGAAGGATCCCCTTTATAGTCGTAGCCGAGCTTGTCCAGTTCGTCCAGCATGAAAACCGGATTGTTGGCGCCGGCCTGCTTCAAACCCTGCAGAATGCGCCCGGGCAAAGCACCGATATAGGTGCGGCGATGCCCCCTGATCTCGGCCTCATCACGCACCCCGCCCAGTGAAATACGGACGAATTTGCGATTCATGGCGCGGGCTATCGACTTGCCGAGTGATGTTTTACCAACACCTGGAGGACCGACGAAACAGAGGATCGGCCCCTTCATCTTTTTCTTCAGCTTGCGCACCGCCAGGAATTCAAGGATTCGCTCCTTGATCTTTTCCAGGTAAAAGTGGTCATCATCCAGAATCTTTTTGGCCCGGACGATATCCAGACTGTCGCGTGTCGACTTGCCCCATGGCAGGTCAACCATCCAGTCCAGATAGGTTCTGACAATGCTGGCTTCGCCGCCATCCGGATGCATATTTTCAAGGCGTCCCAACTGTTTGAGCGCTTCCTTCTGCACAGCCGCAGGCATTTTGGCCGCCTCGATCGCCTTTCTGATCTCGACCAGCTCCTCTTTGCCTTCGTTATCACCCAACTCGCTCTGGATCGCTTTCATCTGCTCGCGCAGGTAATATTCCTTGTGGTTTTTACCCATCTCCTCACGTGCTGCGTTCTGAATCTTGGCCTGCACACTCAGAAGCTCAACCTCGCGGTTAAGAAATTCATTAACCTTGGTCAAACGAACGATCGGATCGTTTATTTCCAGCAGCGTCTGGGCATCCACAACTTTCAGACCGATATTACTGGATACCAGATCAGCCATGCTGCCCGGATCCTGGATATTTTCCAGAATAACCATCACCTCTGGAGAGACCTGTTTGCCAAGCTCCATAACCTTGGTCAGCTGCTCGCGCACCGTGCGTATCAGCGCCTCAATTTCCAGTGTCATATCTACGACCGTCGTATCGTTTTGCCGCTCGACCCGCACCGTATAGAACGGTTTGTCGGAAACATATTCCGTAATACGCGCCTTGGCGAGTCCCTGTACAAGGATCTTGACGCGACCATCGGGGAGCTTGAGCATCCGCATGATCATGGCGACCGTGCCGACCTCATAGATTTTATCGGCGGGAGGGTCCTCATCGCCAACATCATGCTGAGTAGCAAGGAGAATCATCCGATCACCCGCCAGGGCGCTATCGACGGCCTTTACCGACATTTCTCGCCCGACAAAGAGCGGTATGATCATAAAAGGGTAGACTACCACGTCCCGAATCGGCAGCAGCGGCAGAATATCCGGAATTTTCAACTCTTCCGAACTTTGCTCGATATCGTTCTCTATCTCTGTCAATTTACAACTCCTTTATAGGTATCTGCCAATCGCAACTTTTCGGACAAATCACCCGCAGTACCCCACGGCGATATTCCGCCCTGATCGCATTTGGATCAACGTTTCCGGGGATATGCACTGCATGATGAAAGCGGCCATGGCTCCGCTCCACGCAAATAAATTTACCTTCATTCTGTTCCCTCGGCTTGCAGGCTTCGAGGGTGAGCATAAAACCGGTCATCTTCAGAGAAATCGCGTCCAGGGTGAAGCCGGGGAGGTCAAACTCGATGATTATGTCCTCGCAGGTTTCATACATATCCATCTTCGGCCGCGTTTCATTATCTTCAAACGCATCCCGCAACTCAAGTGCGTGCAGCAGACTGCGCAACTCAGCGACATGCCGATTGAATATTTCCTGTGTAAACGGTTTCCTGCCTGAAAAATGCGGCATAGGGGCACCTGAAAAGTAGGTAATGTACCTGAGAATCTGAATTAGCCCGAAGGTAATCATTCCCTCAGACAAAGTCAAGGCAGTCATTTCCATATATATGTATTCAGGTAAAGTATAAATTAGAATTTGACTTTGACCATACTATGCAATAAATAAACAGGTTAACTTACTTGCGACTAACCGGATATACGGGGGACAGTTCATGGAAAAATGGTCCATCAGTGAATCTGCCAAGATTTACAATATTGATAACTGGGGTTCTGATCTCTTCTCGATCAACAAAAAGGGGAATGTCTGCGTCCACCCTTCGTCAAATTCCAAGCAATCAATCGACTTGCGCGACCTTATGAACGACCTGATCAAGCGCAAGATCAAACCCCCCATCCTGCTCCGCTTCATGGACGTACTGCAGGGTCGCATCGCCTCGATCAACCGGGCCTTTAAAAGTGCCATTCAGGAAAATGATTATCCTGCCAAATACCAGACCTTCTACCCGATCAAGGTCAACCAGCAGCGCCAGGTTGTGGAAGCCATTGCCGGCTATGGAAAACGCTATAACATCGGCCTCGAAGTCGGCTCAAAACCGGAACTTGTCGCCGGTATTTCGATCTCAAGCGGCAACAACCTGCCGATTATCTGCAACGGCTACAAGGATGCCGAATACATCGAAACGGTACTGTATGCCACCAGAGTCGGCTTCGATATTACACTGGTAGTCGAGAAACTGTTTGAACTGGAAAAGATTATCGAAATATCCAAAAGGACCGGCATAACACCCAAACTGGGGATACGGGTTAAACTCTCCTCCAAGGGTACCGGCAAATGGGCAACCTCCGGCGGTGAAGACGCCAAATTCGGCCTGCGCATGTCGGAGATCATCGCAGCCATCCGCATGCTTGAAGCTGAAGGAATGCTCGGTTCGGTCAAGCTGCTGCATTCACACATCGGCAGCCAGGTCACCAAGATCGACAAGATCAAGACCGCTCTGATTGAAGTTGCCCGTGTCTATACCGAAATGAAAAAACTGGGCGTTGGAATAGAATATCTGGATATCGGCGGCGGCTTGGGGGTCGACTACGACGGCTCAAAATCGAGCTATTTTTCCAGTGTCAACTATACCATTGAAGAGTATGCCAACGACGTTATCTACCAGATCAAGAACATCTGCGACGAAGCGGGCGTTGAGTGTCCCAATATCATTTCCGAATCCGGGCGGGCAACGGTTGCTCACTATTCGGTGCTGGTCACCAATGTCCTCAACACTAATACCCAGCACCTGATGCCCGATTTTGAGGAGACACTGACCCAATCTGAGAAAATCGCTCCAACCGTCAAAAAGCTGATGGATATTTACAAAAGCATTGACCGCTATTCGCTTCGGGAGGATTACCACGACACGCTGCAGCTGATCAACGAGGCGGTCAGCCTCTTTAACCTCGGTTACCTGACGCTCAACGACCGGGCTATCGCAGAGTGGCTCTACGCCAAAATCATCCGGAAGATCAACAGCATCGTCGAAAAGATCAAGCCGATTCCGGAGGAGCTGCAGAACTTCCAACTGAACCTGCGTCAGACCTACTTTGCCAATTTTTCCCTATTCCAGTCAATCCCCGACTCCTGGGCCATTGACCAGCTCTTCCCGATCATGCCTATCCAGCGCCTCAACCAGAAGCCGGATGTCATGGCCTCTATCGCCGACATCACCTGTGACTCGGACGGCGAGATCACCAGCTTTGTCGGTGAAAACGGCCGTTCCAAATTCCTGCCTCTGCATAAAATTCGCAAGGACGAGGATTATTACATCGGCTTCTTCCTCATCGGGGCATATCAGGAGATTTTGGGGGATCTGCACAACCTGTTCGGCGACACCAACGCCGTCCATATCACCTTCAACAAGAAAACCGGTTACATGATCGACACCGTCATCAATGGCGATGCCACCTGGGAAACACTGAAATACGTTCAGTACAAGGGTCCGGAGATCCTGAAGCGGGTCAGGGACAACCTGGAAAAGAGCGTCGTATTGAAAAAAATCTCGATCGAGGAGAGCGGTCATTTTGTCGAACTACTTGACAGAACACTGCTGGGATATACCTATCTGGGGGAATAATAATATGAGCAAAGTCCTTATCATCGGCGCCGGCGGAGTCGGCGGGGTAGTCACACACAAATGCGCCCAGCGGCGCGACGTCTTCAGCGAGATCACGCTGGCTTCGCGCACCAGATCAAAGTGCGACGCCATTGCCGCTCAACTCGGCGGCAGCATTAACACCGCACAGGTCGATGCGGACAATGTGCCGGAACTGGTGGCTCTTATCAGGCAGCTGCAGCCGAAACTGGTGATCAACGTGGCACTCCCCTACCAGGATCTGCACATCATGGACGCCTGCCTGGAAACCGGCGTCGATTACCTTGACACCGCCAACTATGAGCCGCTCGACACCGCCAGGTTCGAATATTCGTGGCAGTGGGCCTATCAGGAGCGCTTCAAAGAAAAAGGGCTGATGGCGCTGCTCGGCTCCGGTTTTGATCCGGGTGTTACCAACGTTTATACCGCCCTTGCCGTCAAGAAGTATCTGGACGTGGTGGAAGAGCTCGACATCATCGATGCCAATGCCGGAAGTCACGGCCAACCGTTTGCCACCAATTTCAACCCGGAGATCAACATCCGCGAGGTGACCGCAATCTGCCGTCACTGGGAGAATGGCCAGTGGATCGAGAGCGCCCCTTTGACGACGAAGCACTCCTTCGATTTCCCTGAGGGGATCGGCCCGATGAACATCTACCGCCTTTACCATGAGGAGATGGAGTCGATCGTCAAGCATATCCCGACGATCAAAAAGGCCCAGTTCTGGATGACCTTCTCCGACAACTACCTGAAGCACCTGGAAGTATTGCAGAACGTCGGCATGACCCGCATCGACGAGGTGGAGTTTAACGGCCAGAAGATCGTGCCGATCCAGTTTCTGAAGGCGCTCCTTCCCGATCCCGGCTCCCTGGGACCGCTGACGAAGGGGAAGACCTGCATCGGCGTTATCGCCAGAGGCTTGAAAAACGGCCAGCGCAAGCAGGTCTACATCTATAACATCTGCGACCACGAGGCATGCTACCGTGAAGTCCAGTCCCAGGCGATCAGCTACACCACCGGCGTACCGGCCGTCGTCGGCGCGATTATGATGCTGACCGGCAAATGGCGCGGCGCCGGCGTATTCAATATGGAGCAGTTCGACCCGGAACTGTTCCTCGATGTTCTTGGTCCAATGGGACTGCCGACGGTCGTCGTAGACGGCGGCGAATGGCCGGAACTGTAATTCATCACGCCAGCCCTGAACCTGATGACAAAAGAATCTGAAACGCACTCAAAACGTGAAGCAGACGCCAATCAATCGGCACTAAGGCACCGCTTACGTGCGCAATGGCTCTTGCTGACCATGGCTCTGGCCATTCTAGCCGGCGTTTTCGTTTACTATGGCTTCACCGCACACAGCTACATTAGCAACCAGGAGCAGAGCCGCCTGCAGACCCAGGCGCGGGTTATCGCCTTAAATATTGAGAATCAGCTTAATGCCACAAATCTGGCGCTGACCTCGGTCATAAATGACCTAACCTATCTGCGCGCACACGAAAACATAAAACTGACCAACAGACGTTTGCAGGCGTTGGCTGATGCCATGCCCGGTGTCCGCACCATGCTGGTTCTTGACAGGAATGGGACGGTAGTTGCATCAAGCCGTGAAGCGTTTATCGGCAAAAACTTCAGCCTCCGCAACTATTACCAAGCAGCACTTCAACGCGGCGACAGTACACTGCTGTATGTTTCCCCCCCCATTAAGTCGATATTGGGGCAGACAGTCCTCAATTTGAGCAGGATTATTCCTGCATCAGATGGTACATTTGGCGGCGTAGCGGTTGCTGCTCTTGACCCGGAATATTTTAAAGTATTGCTCAACTCCGTACTCTATTCCCCCGACATGTGGAGCGCCATCAACCATGGCGACGGCATCCGCTTTATGCTGGTTCCGGAGCAGAATAAACAAACCGAAAAGAATCTGGCACTGTCCGGCACCTTCTTCTCACGTCACCGGGAAAGCGGCAGGGTCGAAAGCATACTGACCGGGAAATCGGTTATCGGCCCTTCAGAACGCATCATGGCACTGCGTACCGTTCAGTCGCAGGAGCTGAAGCTGGATAAGCCGCTCTATGTTTCCTGCAGCAGGGATTATGCTGCCATTTACGAAAACTGGCGCAGCAGCGCCCTCGAACAGGCGGTTGTCTTTGTACTGATCAGCACTGCTGCAGTCTTCGGCCTGGTACTGCTCCAGCGAAGACAGCGAGAGTTGGCATTTATGACAGCACAGGCCCATGAGTTGACAACTCTGCGGCTGAATCTGATGGAGTATTCGGAAACCCACGACCTGCAGGAACTGCTCAGAAAAGCGTTGGACGAGGTCTGCAGGCTGAGTAGCAGCCCGATAGGTTTTTATCATTTTGTCGAGACCGACCAGCAGACCCTTTCCCTGCAGGCGTGGTCTACCCGTACGCTGAAGGAATTCTGCACCGCCGAGGGACACGGGTTCCATTACCCGATTGAAAAAACGGGTGTCTGGGCTGACTGCGTCCGCCAGCGAAAACCGCTTATCCAGAACGATTACGCCTCGTCCCCCAACAAAAAAGGTCTTCCGGATGGGCATGCACCGGTAATCCGAGAGCTGGTCGTGCCGATCTTCCGCGCTGAACTGGTGGTGGCAATTATGGGGGTCGGCAACAAACCTGCCGACTACACAGTTCAGGATACTGAGCTGGTCACCTACCTGGCCGATGTCGTTTGGGAGATCACGGAGCGGAAGCGCAATGAGGAAGAGCGGCACAAGCTGAACGCCTCGATACGGGAAACGCAGCAGCTTCTGGCCGATATTTACGATTTTTTGCCTGACGCAACCTTTGTTGTAGACCTGGAAAAGAGGGTGATCGCCTGGAACAGGGCGATGGTGGAAATGACCGGCGTTGCCAGGGAGGAGATGCTGGGACAGGGAGACCATGCCTATACCATCCCCTTTTACGGTGATCGGCGGAATCAGCTGCTTGACCTTATTGATGTCGATGACGACAATCTCAGTGCCAGATACCGGGGAATTACCCGACAGGGTGACCGGCTTTTTGCTGAAGCCTTCTGCCCGGCGCTGTATAACGGCAAGGGGGCCCATATCTGGGCTATTGTTTCCCCCCTGTACGACTCTGATGGAAAGAGGATAGGTACTATCGAGTCTGTCCGGGATATCACCGCCATCAAGGAGACCGAAGCCAACCTGGCCCGCTCTAACCAGGAGCTGGAACAGTTCGCCTATGTCGCTTCTCACGACCTGCAGGAACCGCTGCGCAAGATTGCCGGCTTCACCGAACTGCTCGCCAACCGCTACAAAGGGACCTTTGATGAAAAGGGCGAATCATACATGGCATACATCGTTGACGGCGCCACGCGGATGCGCAGCCTTATCAACGATCTGCTGGGCTACTCACGGGTCATGCGCAGCACCAGGGAACTAACCGATACAGACTGTTCTGCGTTACTCTCCAGAGTGCTGCGGGATATGGAACTGGCTATTAATGCAAGCACTGCCGAGATTACCTGCGGGCCGCTGCCGCACATTCGGGCCGACCAGAGCCAGCTTGGACAGCTGTTCCAGAACCTGATCGGCAACGCCATCAAATACCGAGCTGCGGCACCGCCAAAGGTTGTCATAAAAGCTGTCCGGCAGAACAACGATTGGCTTTTTTCCGTTACCGACAACGGCATCGGTATCGACCCGATGTTTTATGACCGGATCTTTACTATCTTCCAGCGTCTGCATACCAGGGCGGAATATCCCGGCACCGGCATCGGCCTGGCGATCTGCCAGAAGATCGTCGAAAGGCACGGCGGCAGAATCTGGGTTGAATCCACAGTCGGCGCCGGCTCAACCTTCTTTTTCACGATACCCGTAACAGCGAAAAAAATGGAGATCACCACATGAGTGACAACCCCATGCATACCGTCCTGCTGATCGAGGATGACCCTGGTGACGCACTGCTTATCAAAGAGATGCTTGAACAGCAGGAATGCAAGGCGTGCCTCGTCACCGTCGAACGCCTTGTCGAAGGGATAAGTTACCTTCAGCAGAACCATTGTGATGTCGTTCTGCTGGACATGAATCTGCCGGACAGCAGCGGCCTCCCCACGATGACCCGCCTGCTGGATGCCGCACCCAGCACGCCGATCATTGTTCTTACCGGTCTCTCCGATGAATCCTTCGGCACGGATGCGGTTAAATCAGGTGCACAGGATTATCTGGTAAAAGGTGAAATTGACGGCAGGATCCTTAAGCGCGCCATGTTTTACGCAGTTGAACGCAAAAAACTGGAGATTACCCTGAAACAGACCAGAGACCTGTTTGAACGTCAGGCACGCATTGATTATCTGACCGGTATTTACAACCGGCTGATGTTCAACGAACTGCTGGAAGCCGAACTGCAGCGGGCAAGGAGATACGGTTCCGATCTGTCGCTGATCATGTTTGACCTGGACCACTTCAAAGAGGTTAATGACACCTGCGGCCACAACATCGGTGATCATGTGCTGAAAGAGGTCGCCCAGCTCGCATCCAACAGCATCCGGGCCCATGATATCCTCACCCGCTGGGGAGGAGAGGAATTCATGGTGCTTATCCCCAAGTGCGATCAGAGTAAGGCCGCTATTCTGGCTGAAAAGCTGCGCGGTTTGGTAGAGGCCCATGATTTCGGCAACGGCCTGCAGGTTACCGCCAGTTTCGGCATAACTCAGCTTAAAGTCGGTGACAATGCCGATTCCTTCACCGCCCGATCAGATAAAGCCATGTATCAGGCAAAGCAAAACGGCAGGAACCGGATTGAATCACTATAATGTAGTTTTCTGCGCGAAGACGTCACATTGACCGGAGGCAGTACCCCATGGATGGGAAAAAGGTTGTGGATATACTACTGGTGGAAGACGACCAGGGTGATGTTGAGTTGACGCGTGAAGGGCTTGCGGCAGGCAAGGTGTCCGTAAATCTGCACACGGTTGATGACGGCATCAAGGCGCTCCGTTTTTTGAGACGCGAGGAGTCGTATGCCGATGCCGTTCGGCCTGATATCATCCTGCTCGACCTCAACCTGCCGAGAATGGATGGCAGAGATACACTGAAACAGATCAAGGCGGATGAACGCCTGAGAAGTATTCCGGTTGTCGTGCTGACAACCTCGGAAGCCGACATCGATATCATTAAATGTTACGACCTTGGCGCTAGCTGTTACATCTCAAAACCGGTCGGCTTTGTTGACTTTTTAAAGGTAGTTCACTCACTGGAAGACTTCTGGTTTACCGTTGTCAAAATGCCTCCCAAGGATCAGTAATAGACATGACCGGTATAGATATCAATACAATTCTCCAGCTTTCCCCCTCCCCCGCCTATGTGGTGGATCTGGGACGCCTGCGCCACAACCTGGCAATTTTGGACAATGTGCAGCAGCGCAGCGGCGCCAAAATACTGCTGGCGCTGAAGGCCTTCTCAATGTGGAGTGTCTTCCCGCTGGTCAGACAGACTCTGCACGGAGTCTGTGCCAGCTCCCCCTGGGAGGCACGTCTCGGAAAGGAAGAGTTCTGCCGCGAGGTGCACAGCTTCGCCGCAGCCTTCAAGGAAAGCGACATAGTCGAACTGCTGGAGATCTCCAACCATCTCGTCTTCAATTCGTTTGACCAACTGGAACGCTTCCGCCCGTTGTGGGAAAGGGAACATGGGCGAGTTTCCATCGGACTGCGGGTCAACCCGGAACACTCCGAGGGGCATACCGAGATCTATGACCCCTGCGCTCCCAAGTCACGCCTCGGCATTCCCCGCCGGGAGTTTGAAGGGAGGTCGCTAAGCGGAGTTGAAGGACTGCACTTTCACACCCTCTGCGAACAGCTCTTTGAGCCTCTGGAACGGACCGCAAAGGTTTTTGAAGAGAGCTTCGGCGAGTTTTTGCCGGGGATGAAATGGATCAACTTTGGCGGTGGCCACCACATTACCCGCGAAGGGTACGACATCGATGGCCTGGTGGAACTGATCCGCTATTTCAAGGGTAAATACGGTGTGGAAGTCTATCTGGAGCCGGGCGAGGCGGTAGCCATCGGCACCGGCATCCTCGTCGGGGAGGTGCTTGACGTGGTCAATAACGGCATGGATATCGCGATACTGGACATCTCTGCCACCTGCCATATGCCGGACATCCTGGAGATGCCGTACCGCCCCGTTATAGATGGCGGCTTCGACCCCGGCGAGAAGGCCCATACCTACCGACTGGGTGGGGCATCCTGCCTGGCGGGAGATGTGATCGGCGACTGGTCGTTTGAAAAGCCTTTAAAAGCGGGGGTTCGACTGGTGTTCGAGGACATGGCTCACTATACTATGGTCAAGACGACCACTTTCAACGGCATTCAACTCCCGCACATCTGCACCTATGAACCGGAAACCGGTCAGTTGAAGGTGGTGCGCAGCTTCGGATACGAAGATTTTAAACAACGGCTTTCATAAGGAGAAACCACTATGGCACTAAATACAAGAATATGGATGACCGGATCGCTGGACTGGTTTGCCTTTATTGACGATGAAGAGGTTTATCTCGGGAGACGCGAGGTGCCGGCACCCCTGGATGAGGGTGACGCCTGGATCAACGATGCTGGCGATATGTTCAAGGTAATAGACGCTGAGATCAGATTGGTAGGCAAAACAGATCCACCCAAGAGGTACTGGTAGTACCCGATGCCGACTTCCCTGGACACAACAGTTGCTCTCAGCATGACAGACTCTCGGCATATCATTGAAGTTGCCATCCCGCTGTATCTGGACAGGACCTTTCACTACCTTGTACCTGAGCGACTGCAGAAAGATGCGTTAACCGGGCGGCGTGCCCTTGTTCCATTCGGCAACCGGAAGCTGACCGGTTATATTATGGGAAAGACCGCCGGTTCTGCGATTACAACCCTGAAAGAAATTTTAGAGATATTGGACAGCGAGTCGCTCTGGACGGAATGTGAACTGGAGTTTTACCGCTGGATCGCAGCGTATTATCAGCATCCGCTCGGTGAAATTATCCGCACAGCCCTCCCTGCCGGAATCAACATCCAAACCCGCAAAGGCACTTCAGGTGATCAGGAGGTCCTGACCGGAGGAAAAAGCGCCCTCCGTGAAAAGTTTTATACCCCCGGCCCTGGCGTAGACCCCCCTCGGCAACCCGGTTCCAAAGCGCTGGAAATTCTGGCCGTCATTCGGGAGGTGGGTGATATTTCAGCAGGGGAGCTCCGCAAACGCTTCGGGGCATGCACTCCGCAACTCAAGCGGCTGGCCGAACTTGGCTTGAGTACGGTGGAAGAGCGCGAAGTATACCGTGATCCGTTTAAAGGTCATGCAGTAAAACGTGACGAAGCGCGAATCCTGCACACCCATCAAAAATCGGCTCTGGACGCCATTACACGTTGCCTGGACCAGCAGGAGTTCACGCCGTTTCTGCTCTATGGCGTAACCGGCAGCGGCAAGACCGAGGTTTATCTCCAGGCCATCCTCCATGCTCTCGAGCTCGGGAAAAACGCCCTGGTACTGGTGCCTGAAATCGCCCTGACCCCGCAGCTGACCGGGCGCTTTCAGGCCCGTTTTGGTGGCGGCATCGCCATTCTGCACAGCGGACTTTCCGACGGCGAGCGCTATGACGAATGGCGCCGCATCCGGCGGGGACTGGCGCGGATCGTCATCGGTGCCCGCTCGGCAATTTTCGCCCCGCTGGATAAAATCGGCATCATCATCGTCGATGAAGAGCATGAAGCGTCGTTCAAGCAGTCCGAAGGCCTCCGCTACAACGCCCGCGACCTGGCTCTGGTACGGGGAAGAATGGAGCGGGCCGCTGTCGTGCTCGGTTCGGCAACACCATCCGTAACAACTGTTCATGCGGCAGAGCAGGGGCGCCTGACACTGCTTGAGCTGCCGGATCGGGTCGAAGGACGGCCGATGCCGGCAGTCGAACTGGTGGCGATGAAAGGGAGCAAAGAGACCATCTCTCCAACACTCTCGGCCTGCCTGACTGAAACGTACGAGCAGGGGCGGCAGGCGATTGTTTTTCTAAACCGGCGCGGCTTTGCCACCTTTCTGGTCTGCACGGAATGCGGAAAGCCGCTGACCTGCCCCAACTGTTCCGTCACCCTGACCTACCACCGCCAGCGGGGGCAGAGTCTGTGTCATTACTGCGACTACGCCGTTCCGGCGCCTGGCACCTGTCCCTCATGTGGGGGAACAACGCTGAGTGAATTGGGCGCGGGAACCGAAAAACTGGAGCACGACCTGAAAGAACTGCTGCCGCAGGCACGGATTGTCAGGATGGATAGCGACACAACCTCCGGCAAAGGGAGCCACGAGCGCCTGCTGACACGGATGAGCGACGGCAGCGCCGATATTCTGGTCGGCACGCAGATGATAGCCAAGGGACATGACTTCCCTGAAGTGACCCTGGTCGGTGTCGTAAACGCCGAAGCGAGCCTCGGAATGCCCGATTTCCGTGCCGCCGAACGCACCTTTCAGCTGCTGTCGCAGGTCATCGGTCGGGCCGGTCGCGGGGAAGTCCCAGGACGAGTGGTCGTGCAGGCTCTTGATACGGAGCATTATGCGATCAGCTCTGCGGCAGAGCATGATGCTGCACGCTTTTACCGGGAGGAACTGGAGTTTCGCCGCGAAGCAGGCTATCCCCCCTTCTCTTTTCTGGCCGCCTTCGCCATATCCGGACTGTCGGAGGGGGCCGTTTCCGCACAGGCCGATTCAACCGCCCGCAGGCTGGCGCAGCTCAAAGCTGAGCTGAAGGTCCGCGTTGAAATTCTTGGTCCCGCTCCCGCCCCCATCTACCGCCTGAGAAATCGCTTTCGCCGTCAGATCCTCCTCAAAGGTGCCAATCGGAGCGATCTCCATCGATTGCTGGCCTCCTGGCGGCAGCAGGCGACGGATGCTTCAACTGTTCGAATTTCCGTTGATATCGATCCTGTTGACATGATGTAGTGCGGACTTATAACAGAACGAGGCCCGCAGAAATCTGCGGGCCTCGTTCTGTTATACTGAAATCCGATCCCCTTCGAATCAGAAAGCAAAGCTCATAGCCACCTGAACCTTTGCTTCCTGAGGAATGGTCGAGCTCCCTACCTTGAAAGTGTCTGTTGTAAAGGCCCCATCAACATCAAGAACGAAAAGTGTAAAACCTGTGGTCAGAACCATACCGACATCAGAAGCCGCAAGGTTTTTGTATGCGCCGCCACGGATTCTGAGCCATGAATAGGGGTGAACCTCCACACCTCCGCCAAAGTTACGACTCCTCACTGAACTGCCGACGACCGCCCCAGGGGCGACGGTATCGTTGTTAGTAAGGTCGAGGTCGGCTGCGAGCATCAACCAGCTGTACGGCTCTACTGCAACGCCTAAACGCACCTGCGGCTTCAGCTTGACATCTTCGCCATGCGCTATAGTTGTTCTAGTAGGATCATTAGCCATCGGCGCATCGTAATCAGGAGCATCAAACTTTGGTGAGTTCAGGTTTTTGGCTACCAGGCCAACACTCAGCCACGTGTCATATTTATATAGTGCCCCCAGATCGATCCCGAAATTAACCGAAGATTTGCTGTTTTTGGTAATGTCATCCACCAGATCACTCGAGCTGATGTTGTCACCACCCGGCCGGTTCACAAGCAGTACCTGATTCTGGTAAACGGTTCCGGAGATGATTTTTGCTGTAGCGCCGATACCCAGCTTACCGTAGGTGCCAAAGTCAAACGGATGACCGTACGATAACGGGACTTCGTAGTAAAGGATGGCCTTGGTCATGGCGGATGTGGTGTTTTTGTCGAAGGTGTTGGCTGCGCCTGGTGTTGCCAGAGAGGGGATCAGCGTGTTGGTCAAAGTGTCATAGGTTGTAGCCGCCGGGATGCCGCTCCCCGCAAGCTGATTGTCGATCGCGGCCGCAAGTAGCTGTGCATTACTAAGATTGTTAAGCGTTTTGTTAAATTCAGCGGCTAATCCCGCCAGTTGATCAGTTGAAAAATACCCGCTTGGGGTGTACGTTTGTCCTGCAACCGCATTGTAGAGATCAGTTACAGAAACCGGTGTACTGCTTGCATCAGTGGGTAGAATGTTAACGGTGTCTGCCTTTGGTAAAATGTACCCCTCAAAGTTCCCGTATATGCCAAAAGACACGTGTTTTATTGCAAAACCAAGCGGGACTTGACCATTCAGCGCGATATTGCCATTACGTTTGCCAATATCATCTAAAACCGTGATCGTTTTGACCATATCCCCGACTGTTGTTGCATTGGCAGTCGCGCTATCGAAGTCTTTTACGTTATCAAAATCAATGTCGGATAGTCTGTCAATGTTTTCAGCCAGACCATCGCTTCCCCGCGCCCCAACCCCAACCCCGATATGCATGGCAAACGGAGTCTCATTGAAAGCGCCGCCTGCCGGGTTCCAGTAGGCAGTAAGCGCTCCATTGTTCCTGGCGACACCTGCACCACCCATACCAAGCGCACCCGGGGTTTGGAACTCAGTTGCCTGAACCGCAACCGGAAGCGACAGGGCCAAAATCGCCACAGCTATCCTCGTTTTTTTCATGCCACTCTCCCTCACAATCTAAATTTCACAGCTGGATAAAAGTTAGTAGATACTATAGTTAAATAACGACAACTGTCAAGACGGTAAGAAACTCTTTGTTAATAATCAGGTTGCGCTTCCGCGGTCTTCTGATAGAATCATTTTTCAGACAAATCAAAGGTGCCACGAGGATTACATGCCTGAAAATAATTCTCTATCGTACGCTGACATATCACTTTTATACGTAGAAGATGAGGCCGCTACTCGCGAGCAGGTGTCGCGCGTTCTGGCCGCCCGTGGTTATCGGCTGACCGTTGCCGAAAACGGCGAGCAGGCACTTGATTTTTTTAACGAGCAGACACCGGATATGGTGCTGACCGACATCATGATGCCGCGGCTGAACGGACTCGAAATGGCTCGTGCAATGCGCGCCAAGTCACCGGAAATCCAGATCGCCTGCATGACCGCCTTCAGCGACACCAGCTGCCTGATCGAGGCCATAGACATCGGCATCAACCAGTTTATCCTCAAACCATTTGAATTCAGCAGCCTTTTTACCGCTCTGGATCGCTGCCAGGGGATGATCGAACTCAGAAGACTCCAAAAAAGAGTTGAATCTGAAAATCTGTGGACAAAAAAAAATGAGGCCATCGCCATTTTGGCTGGAGGGCTTGCTCATGATTTCAATAATCTGCTGCAGGTTATTCTGGGTTACGTCTCGCTTGCCCGCATGAGTGCAGAGCCGGGGAGCAAGGTCGAGTCAATGCTGGCGATTGCCGAACAATCATCCGGGAGTGCCAAAGAGCTCGGCACACGACTTTTGACCTTTGCCAGAGGGGAAAAAATGTCTATGAAGCCGACCCCGGCAGGACGGCTCATCAGAGATGCTGTCCATGCAGGACTGAGCACGGCCTCCATGGTAACCCCCTTCATTGATCTGCCGGACGACCTCCCGCTTGTCATGCTTGATGCAGACCGGATACAACAGGTGATCGGCAGCCTGGTCGCAAATGCCTGTGAAGCCATGC
>JAFLLC010000039.1:71486-79807 GCA_019162745.1 Deltaproteobacteria bacterium
GACCGGATACAACAGGTGATCGGCAGCCTGGTCGCAAATGCCTGTGAAGCCATGCCGCAGGGGGGCTCACTGTACGTATCGGCATCGACCGCCACTCTGACGGCAGAAAATGCCCTTAAGCTTACCCCCGGTCAGTACCTGCACGTTATTTTCAAGGACACCGGGAACGGCATTCCACAAAAAATCCTGCCGAAGATTTTTGATCCCTATTTCAGCACGAAGGAGATGGGGCGCCAGAAAGGGATGGGGCTCGGTCTGGCACTCTGCCATTCCATTATCAAGAGCCACAAGGGTCATATACTGGCTGAATCCGTGCCCGGTGAGGGAACCCGGATACATATCTACCTCCCGCTATACCACTCAAACTAGCCTTACCAGAATCACCACAGACGGACTTTAATCTATGCACCACGGCGGAATATACGATGAAGAGATAGCCGGCAAGGCCTATGACACCGCCCTGTTAAAGCGTTTTGCCCGCTATGTTGCTCCATACCGGCTGTCGATCACGGTCGTAGTGATGATACTGCCGCTTGTTGCAGCCTGCCGACTGGCGCAGCCCTGGATCATCAAGATAGCCATCGACAACCACATCATCACCGGAAAGCTGGCCGGACTTGAGACGATAGCACTCGGTTTTCTCGGCATCCTGATTGCTGAATCGCTGCTTTCCTTTCTGGAGGTGTATCTGCTGCAGTCGGTAGGGCAGCGGGTCATGTCGGACATGCGCTCGGAGCTGTACCGTCACGTCATGCATCTGCCGGTTTCCTGGTTTGACCGTGTGCCGACCGGGAGCGCCGTCACCCGGCTTACCAGCGATATTGAGGTGCTGGGGGAAATGTTTGCCTCCGGCATCATCACTATCATCGGTGACGTCCTGCTGCTTATCGGGATCATCTCCGTCATGCTGTGGATGAATCTGAAACTGTCGCTCGTGACCTTTTCCGTGCTGCCGGTTCTGCTCTATGTCGCCTATACCTTCCGGCACCGCATGAGAAAATCATTCCGCGAGGTGCGCGCCCGCCTGGGGAGCATGAATGCCTTCCTCAACGAAAGCATCTCCGGCATCAGCATCATTCAAAGTTTCAACCGCGAACGGGATGAAGAGAAGCGCTTCAACGATCTGAATGCATCGTATCGCGATGCCAATATGCCGGTCATCTTCTGGGATGCCTCTCTGTATGCCTTGGTCGAAGCGCTCTCGTCAATAGCTGTGGCACTGATCATCTGGTACGGCGGCGGCGAGATTATCAAGGGAGCGCTGACATTCGGCGTACTGGTTGCCTTCATTCAGTATATCGAAAAGTTTTTTTCCCCCATCCGCGATCTTTCGGCCAAATATTCTGTCATGCAGGGGGCGATGGCGGCTCTGGAGAGGATCTTTGCCCTGCTGGATACACCGAGTACACCATCCCCCCTCCCGACCTCCCCCCGCTGTGGGGAGGAGCAAGCTCCCTCACCCAGCGGGGGAGAGTTGGAGAGGGGGAAGAGTTCTCCTTTAATTGAATTCCGCGATGTATCTTTCTCCTACCACGACGGCAACGACATTCTCAACAGCTTCAACCTGGCGGTTCACCGCGGTGAGCGGATCGCAATCGTCGGAGAAAGCGGCGGCGGCAAAACGACTATTACCCGCCTGCTGACACGTCTGTATGAAATCGAACGGGGCAGTATCCTGCTGCAGGGGGTAGACATTCAAGAACTCGACCTGGGACAGGTACGCCGCCGGATCGGTGTTGTTCTCCAGGATCCCTGCCTGTTTGCCGGGAGTATCGAATTCAACATTTGTCTCGGAGACGAAGAGGCCCGGGAGCGCATACGGCAGGCAGCGGCGGCGGTCGGAGCGGACCGTTTTATCGACCGACTGCCGGGTGGCTATCAGGAAGAGGTACGGGAGCGGGGGAGCAACTTCTCCGTCGGCGAAAAGCAGCTGATCTCATTTGCCCGGGCCGTCGCCTTTGATCCGGAGATCCTTGTGCTGGACGAGGCGACCGCCAGCATCGACAGCGCCTCGGAACAGATGATTCAGGAGGGTATCAGGGGGATGATGCAGGGGCGCACCTCGCTCGTCATCGCCCATCGTCTTTCCACGATCAAGGATGCTGACCGGATCGTCACGATCCATCACGGGAGCAAGGCCGAAGAGGGTACGCACGAAGAGTTGCTGCGCTCAGGGGGGATATATTCCAGGCTGTATCAGCTGCAGTTCAGTGAAAAGCAAACAGCATCCAGGAGGAGCTGATAGTGCATCTCCTTTAAGAACCTGATACTATAACTCTCAGATTTTACTCCGTGTTCTCCGTGTCTCCGTGTTTAAATGCTTTGTCTAGATTTAATTCAAAAATGTTCCAGGAGCCAACCATGTGTACAACCTGCGGATGTTCCACAGCAGATCATCATCACGATCACGCCGATGGTCATCCTCACGGGCACGGGGCTGAATCCGGCAGACGGACAACAATCGCCATCGGAGAAGATATCCTGGGCAAAAACAACCGTCTGGCGAGTTTTAACCGCGCCCTGTTCAGGGAAAAGGGGATTTTCGTCCTGAACCTCGTCAGCTCCCCCGGCTCCGGCAAGACGACCCTGCTCGAACGCACCTTGCGCGACCTTGCGCACATACTCCGCTTTGCCGTCATCGAAGGTGACCAGCAGACCGACAACGATGCCCGGCGCATTGCCGCTACCGGGGTCCCTGTGCGCCAGATCAACACCGGCGCCGGATGCCATCTGGATGCCCATATGATTATGCACGGCACCGAGGATTTTGACCTGGACAACCTGGATCTGCTGCTGATCGAAAATGTCGGCAACCTGGTCTGCCCGGCCGCTTTCGACCTGGGGGAGAACCACAAGGTTGTCGTGCTTTCCGTCACCGAGGGGGAAGACAAGCCTCTCAAATACCCGCAGATGTTCCATAACTCTACCGTCATGCTGCTTAACAAGACCGACCTGCTGCCGCACCTCGATTTTGATGTGGAGAAATGTAAAGAATATGCACGCCGGGTCAATCCCGGCATCATCATCTTCGAAGTATCAGCCAGGAGTGGAGACGGCATGGAGAAGTGGTACCAATGGCTGAGTGCCGGGTCAAAGCGCTGATAAGTCGCTGGCGGCACGCGATAGGGGGAATCGTCCAGGGGGTAGGATTCCGCCCGTTCGTGTACCGACTGGCCCATGAGTTTGATCTTACCGGCTGGGTGCGCAACACTCCGGCCGGTGTCGAAATCGAGATCCAGGGATCCGATACCGGGCTGAACGCCTTTGAGGGCGCACTCCTGGACAGACTCCCCCCTTTGGCGCAGATAACCTCGCACCGCCGCACGGATATCCCCGTTGGCGATGACCATACTTTTTCTATTCTCCCGAGCGGGGTCGGCAGAGCCGATATTCAGATCGCCCCCGATTCCGCCCTCTGTCCCGACTGTCTCCGGGAACTTTTTGATCCGGCAGACCGGCGTTATCGCTATCCGTTCATAACCTGCACCAACTGCGGCCCCCGCTACAGCATCATAACCGCCATCCCCTACGACCGCCCCAACACAACCATGGCCGCTTTTACGCTCTGTCCCGACTGCCTGCGCGAATACGAGAATCCGCTCGACCGGCGCTTCCATGCCCAGCCGATCGCCTGCCACGCCTGCGGACCCCAGGCCTGCCTGCGTGCCGCTTCCGGCGAGAAGATTGCTGCACGCGACGATGCTGTGGTACAGACCGTAGAGTTGCTTAAACACGGCGCAATCCTCGCAATAAAGGGGATCGGCGGTTACCATCTGGCGGTCGATGCCTGCAACCACGATGCGGTACAGAGGTTACGGGAACTGAAGAAACGTGACGAAAAGCCGTTCGCCGTCATGGCGGCAAATATTGAAACAGCATGGAAACTCGCGTACTTGAACGAGATGGAAGAGCGGCTGCTGAACTCTCCGGAAGCGCCGATCACCATCGTCAGAAAGCGTGCCGGTACTCCGCTTTCGGCGCTGATCGCTCCCGGTAACAGCTGGCTCGGTCTGATGCTGCCGTATGCGCCGCTGCATCATCTGCTCATGCGGGATAATTTTCAGGCGCTCGTCATGACCAGCGGCAACATTTCCGACGAACCGACCGCATTTGAAGACGATGACGCTTTAGCGCGCCTGGCCGGAATCGCCGACTACTTTCTGCTCCATGACCGGCCGATTCATATTCGCAGCGATGATTCAGTCATGCGCGTTTTCCAGGACCGGCCGCTACTTTATCGTCGTGCCCGCGGTTATGCCCCACGCGCAGTAACCCTCCGCTTTCCGCTGCAGCCGGTACTGGCGGCAGGGGCCGAACTGAAGAGCGCCATCTGCATTGCCGATGGCAACCGCGCTGTTCTCAGCCAGCATATCGGCGATCTTCAGAACCAGATCACCTTCGATTCGTTCAGTCATACGGTCACGCATCTGTCCGATATACTGGCAATAAAACCGGGTCTGGTCGTCTGCGATCTGCACCCCGATTATCTTTCAACCCGCTTCGCCGAGGATTCCGGAATTCCGCTGATGCGGGTACAGCACCACCACGCCCATCTGGCCTCGTGCATGGCAGAGAACAGCCTGACCGGTGACGTCATCGGGATCATATTCGACGGCACCGGTTATGGACCGGACGGTACGATCTGGGGGGGAGAGTTTCTCGTGGGTGGCTACGACAGCTACCGGCGCGCAGGACACTTCCGGCCGCTGCCGTTGCCGGGGGGAGATGCGGCGGTGCGTGAACCGTGGCGCATGGCAATGGCCTATCTGTATCAGGCGCTCGGAGAAACCGCGTTCACGCTCGATCACCCGGTTGCCCGTATTCTTCCGGCACAGGACCGGGCGCTTTTTGCCCGGATGCTGCGGCGCGGGATCAACTCACCCCTGACATCCAGTTGCGGGCGGCTGTTTGATGCCGTAGCGGCGCTGCTCAATCTGCGCCATACCGTGTCGTATGACGGCCAGGGAGCGATTGAGCTTGAGGCGCTGGCGGAGATGGCTGCAGAAGAAAGCAAATCCCCCCCACCCACCTTTAGGCCCCAGAGGGTCCTTTCTCAAAGGGGGGAATACCCGTACAGCATCGTACTTCATGGAGAAGCACCGTTCCAGCTTGACTTTTCCCCGATGATTGTTGAGATATTAGCCGACATCGCTGCCGGCATCCACCCCTCCGCGATTGCCCGTCGCTTTCACCACACCATCGCGACCGCCGCAACAGAGGTCTGCCTTACTATTTCCCAATCCAGCGGGCTTAAACGTATTATTCTCTCAGGTGGTGTTTTTCAGAATCGCCTTTTGACTGAAATGATATATACTGCCCTCGCCCAAAAGGGGCTGGATGTTTTCACCCATCGTCTGGTGCCGCCGAATGATGGGGGGATCGCCCTCGGGCAGGCTGCAATTGCAGGGAGGAGAAAGATCTGATATGTGTCTTGCCGTCCCGATGAAAATTGTGAGTAAAGATGGCGACAATGTCGTCGCCGAAGTTGATGGCGTACAGAAAGAAGCCAGCGTCATGCTGCTTGCCGAAGAGGTCGCGGTCGGTGATTATGTTATCGTTCACGCCGGTTTTGCCATTTCCAGGCTTGATGAGGAATATGCCGAGGAGACCCTGCGTTTGATGCGGGAAGTCTTTTCTGACGAGGGTATAACGTGAAGCATGGCGTGAAGTTCCAGGACGAATTCAGGGACCGTGGGCTGGTGAAGAACATGGCGGCTAATATTCGCGCCATGGCGGAACGCCTGACACACCCGGTTAACTTCATGGAGGTCTGCGGCACCCATACCATGTCGATCTATCAGCACGGCATCCGGACTCTTCTCCCGGAAAATGTCCGGCTGGTCTCCGGTCCCGGCTGCCCGGTCTGCGTCACCCCGATCAGTTACGTTGATAAAGCGCTCGCCTGTACAACCGATCCGCTCAACATTGTCGCCACCTTCGGCGATATGCTGCGCGTTCCGGGGAGTTATTCATCCCTGATGGAAGAGCGGGCCGGCGGCGCCGATATCCGCATCGTCTACTCGCCGCTTGACGCAGTTTCACTGGCAAAAAACAATCCGGAGCGGAGGGTGGTTTTTCTCGGGATCGGGTTCGAGACCACCGCCCAGACGATCGCAGCCAGCATCCTTGCGGCCGCAAGCCTGGAGCTAAAAAACTATTGCGTACTCGCTGCGCACAAAACCATGCCGGCAGCGATGGAGATCCTTACTGCCGATCCGGAACTTAACCTCACTGGCTATCTCTGCCCGCCCCATGTCAGTACCGTTATCGGCGGTAATGCATATAAACCGCTGGCGGATAAGTACCATATCCCCTGCGTGGTAACCGGTTTCGAACCGGCCGACGTCATGCAGGGGATCGAGATGCTCCTTGTCCAGACCCTCCGCGATGAAGGCAAGGTTGAAATACAGTACAGCCGGGCGGTCTCCTGGGGAGGAAATCCCAAAGCGCAGGCCATCTTGCACCAGCTCTTTGAACCGTGTAATACACTATGGAGGGGCTTGGGCGTTTTGCCCGACAGCGGCCTGGCAATCAGGGGCGAGTATGCGGAGTTCGATGCCGAGCGGGTTCTGGCACTGGACGTCCCGGATGCGCTTGAAAATCCGGCCTGCCTCTGCGGGGAAGTACTGAAAGGGAAGCTGACACCTGCCGACTGTCCGCTTTTTGCCGGGGTCTGTACACCCGAATCACCAGTCGGCGCCTGCATGGTTTCCAGTGAAGGGACCTGCGCGGCAGCATATAAGTATGGGAGATAACAGCATGTTTAAAATGCAGGATTTACGCGACCATTACCGATTTACGGAGCAGGACACTGAACTGCTCCTGTCACTGCAACCCCTGGCGGAGCAGAATCTGGAACGCTTTTCACGTGAGTTCTACGACTATCTCTACAGTCTCCCGGAAACCACTAAAATTCTTAACAGCACCAACCGCCCGCGCCTGAGCGACATGCACAACAACTGGTTCATGCTGCTCTTTGCCGGTATTTATGACAATCACTATATGAACCACCTGACCCGCATCGGCCATGCCCATGTCAAGGCCGGCCTCAGCGTCCACTTTGTCAATGCTTCCATGAATCAGGTCCGCCGCTTTCTGCTCGGGCTGATAGACGAGAATTATTCCGACCGCGAAGAGCGCCGCCTTCTACGGGAAGCGGTCGAAAAGATTCTGGACATGAACCTCGATGTGATGAGCACCTCATACCGCGAAGAAGAGATGAAAAAGGTTTTTGTATCGCGCACGATCGAATCATTCCTGATAAAAGTCACCGAACGCTTTACCTATGGCCTGAATCTGGTGTTGGTAATGGCTCTGGCTGTTGTGTCAATAGCAATTGTCGCCATGTTTGGCTGGGATATCATCCACGTTTTCAAAGGTGATGTAGAAAAAGGGGTTTTCTCAGCTCTCGGTTCACTACTGATCCTCTGGATGATGATCGAACTGCTGGACAACGAAATCAAAAGCCTAAAGGGGGGACGTTTCAGCATTCTGGTGTTCATCGGCGTCGTCATAGTCGCAATTATTCGTGAGATACTGATATCTACCCTGCGCCATGACGACCTCACAAAACAGGCTTTCCTGGCCGGTACATTGCTGATTCTTGGTGTTGTTTACTACCTGGTTTCTCTCGTTCAAAAAGATCAGACGAAGATTTAAGGCATGTATCCCTATTCCCACATACTGGCCGGCTTCTCGCTCGGTTTCCACCATCGCCGCGAACTGCGGCGACTGCTTGACAGCACCCCGGCCAACACCAGTATCCTGGAACTTGCCCCCGAGGTGCTGTTCTCTTCTGGGATCAAAGCGCTGGCTCTTGATTTTGACGGTGTCCTGGCAGCTCATGGCTCCCCGGTCCCACTCCCGGAGGCCGTCACATGGATGAAGCAGTGCGAAGCGGTCTTTGGCGGCAATCAGATTTTTATCCTCTCCAATAAACCGACAGATGGTCGGAGAGTGTGGTTTGCCGAAAATTTTCCCGCCATGCGGTTCATCTCCGGCGTCCGCAAGAAACCATACCCGGATGGCCTAAAGAAAACAGGGGAACTTGCCGGAGTTCCCCTGTCTGCAATCATGATGGTAGATGACCGCCTGCTGACCGGCTGCCTGGCCGCACTGGTCGCCGGTGCCCGCCCCTGCTACATCCGCCGACCTTATATCAGCTTCAAAACCAGACCATTTGCCGAGCTGTTTTTTTGGAAGCTGCGCTTTATGGAGCGGCTGTTTGTGCGGCTGATTTAGATCAAAGGCAAATCCCCCTGAATCCCCCTTTCGTAAAGGGGGACTTTTTACACCTATTACGATAGAGGCTTTTGATGTTA
>JAFLLC010000004.1 GCA_019162745.1 Deltaproteobacteria bacterium
TCTAGCATAAACTTTTAAATGTTGTCAAAAGAAAAATACTAAGCTGATAAAAAAATTAAATGGCAGGTTTTTATTCTTTGGTGATTTCAAGAAAACGCTCATCACCCTTTGGGTAAGAGTCACTGATGAGGCAATACAACCGGTAACAGCAGTTGACGTTCATCAATATTTGTATTGGAATCTGATTCTGAAGGTGTATAGATATGTTTAGCTACCCCTGTAATAACTGCTACTGGCAGTAGAGGAGAAATCTTATGACCATCAACGCCGCCGCCATTCAGTTTAATGTCAAACAGGGAGATGTGGACGCCAACCTCACATACGTCCGCGAAGCTCTCCACCGCGTGTCCGGAGAGGGAGCCGATCTGGTTGTACTGCCGGAGATGTGGTCAAGCGGCTTTGCCTACAGGGATCTGAACCAGCTGGCTCTGCGGACCGCCGAAATAGTCGATGAGCTGTTGCTGCTGTCACGGGAGTTGAAGCTGGTGATTGTCGGCAGCATGCCGGAACCGGGCGGCGACAAGGTATTCAATACGGTTTATGTCGTCGACAACGGCGAACTGGCCGGGATTTACCGCAAGATTCATCTCTTCTCGCTGCTGGGGGAGGACCGTGCTTTTTCCGGCGGTGATTCATGGCTGCTGGCAGATACTTCGATCGGCAGAGTCGGCGTCATCATCTGTTACGACCTGCGCTTTCCCGAGCTTTCCCGGCGCCTGGCGGTCGAAGGGGCCCAGGTCATCTGCGTGCCGGCCCAGTGGCCTAGACCGCGCCAGGAGCACTGGCGCACGCTGCTCCGGGCACGGGCGATCGAAAACCAGCTCTTCGTTGTCGCCTGCAACACCTGCGGCACGGTCGGCAAACTGGATTTTTTCGGTATGAGCTTGATTATCGATCCCAAAGGGGAACTACTGGCCGAAGCGGGTGAGGAAGAGGCGGAAATTATCGCTTCGCTTGACATGCAGGAAATGAGTGACTGGCGGGCGCAGATCCCCTGTTTTAAAGATCGTAAGCCGAAAAGTTATTAGTACGTTAGAAATTATTTCTTGCGTTTTTTGGCAAGAAATAATTTCGTTACCGCACTTCTGGATTAGACAGCTACTTCAGACATGCAGTTTCTTCAGCAACTCCGGTCTGTGCAGAGAGTTCCGCAAGATACTCCGTACCGCTTCAACCTCTTCAAGACCTTCGGCCTTTGACATAAAGCCGCTCTTGAGGCGCAGCCTCAGACTCCTGCGCAGGGCGTCGGACGCAGCCAGCGCCTTCTCTCCGGTCGGATCTACTTTCAGAAACTTAGAATCATCCGGGTGTTGCAGGAAATCGAGGGTCGCTTCCCTCGCCAGTTCCATATATTCGTCCCGGTCAGCCTCCGCCAATTGGTATCGCGACTTGCTGGAGAGGGTCTGCAGGATTTTTTTCAGCCTCTCCATCCGTGACAGCACCATGATAGAGTTAAAAATTTTCCTATTGGTACCGAACGAGAATATTGTCGTAGTCAGCACCTTGCGCAGCAATACATCGTTGGCACGCCTGTCGGCACGGCAGACAATGCGCGCCAGTTCCCAGACATCCTTGTCAACAAACTCCTCAAAACGCATCTCCCAATAGGCATGTTTCATGGTTATCGTGTCAAAAGAGCGGAGAATCTTATAGGGGACGTAGTAATTATGGGCAACCGTATCCGCCGCCAGATGGCAGAGATACCCATATGCGCAGGCCCTCTGGTGGTCGGTCCCGGCCTCTTTTAAAAGGGTCCGGCCGATCCCCCAGCGGTGGCAGTGGAGCAGATAATGTGTGTACTTTTTGCCGACCGTTATATCGGGAGCGAGACAGCCGTACAGAAAATCTTTTGGATGAGCCGCAAGAAGGGCGGCAACGTCACCACCCACCAGCTCCAGATTGGCCAGCGCATGGACCCCCAGCTGCATATGAATCCCTCCGCCCCAGGCGTGTGCTTCGGTCGGGAGTAAAACTGCCGCAATGGCGATTATAAGATAAAACATTGAGTTCTTTCTTTGAATTCTTTCTTTTGACAGGTAAATTGCGTACTGATAGATTGTTTCTTTAATTGTACGTTACATTTTACCACATACATACAAAATTTATATGCAGGAGCATCTTCCGTGGACAGACATTCAACCCGATATTCCGCCCGGTCTCATCTGGCTGCATCGCTCACCGCTTATCTGGAGGATCTTCAGGAAAGCGGACTGGACGGTATTCCGGCAGAGATGCTGACGGCGCCGGGAGCTGATACTCCGCTGCAGCGCGAATCTTCGGCAGAGCAGGATAAAGAGGGCGCAATGAGCGATCAACTGAACGCAGCGGATAAGCACGAAACTCTTGAGCAGATCAGAAAAAACCTGGGGGCGTGCCAACGCTGCAAACTGGGAGCTACCAGAAAAAATCTGGTGTTCGGTGTTGGCAATCCCAAGGCGCGGCTCGTTTTTGTCGGCGAAGGGCCGGGAGCTGACGAAGATGCACAAGGTGAGCCGTTTGTCGGCGACGCCGGCAAGATGTTGAATCGCATCTTCGCCGCGATGGAACTGAAACGGGAGGATGTTTACATCTGCAACGTGGTCAAATGCCGGCCGCCGCAGAACCGACCGCCGGAGAGCGATGAGGTCAGCAGCTGTTCTCCCTTCCTGCTGCGGCAGCTCCAGGCAATCAGACCGGAGGTAATCGTAGCGCTCGGCAGCTCAGCCGCGCAGGCCCTGCTGCAGACTAAAGTGCCGATCTCAAAGTTGCGCAACAAATTTCATGACTTCCACGGTATCCCGCTCATGCCGACCTATCACCCGTCGTATCTGCTCCGCAGCGGCGGTAATTCCGACTCATTCTGGAGCGTCTGGGACGATATGACCCAGGTGCTGCAGCTCCTGAAACTGCCCGTTCCGAACAAAAGCAGAAACAGGTAGACACAGGTTTAACGTGACCGCCATCCTCCCCTTTTTAAAAAGCCTCTTCCCGCAGCCCTGCCACGACCGTGTCCTCCTCGTCGGCGGCATGGTACGCGATATGCTGCTGGCACGGGAGAGTCAGGACATTGACCTGGTGGCCGCCCTGCCCCATGACGAACTTTGTGCGCTCGGCTTCCGTCTGGTGGAACCAGCCAGCTCCCCCACGATCTACTTCAAACATCACCCCGAATTCGGCGCCATAGAAGTCACCCGCATCGGCAGCATGGATGATCTGATTAACGACCTGCTCCGGCGTGACTTTACGGTCAACGCTATGGCGATGGATCTGTCAGGCACGCAGCTTGACCCTTTGGGAGGAGAATACGATTTAAGGGAGTCTCTGCTCCGGGCATGCAGTAACCGCACCTTTACAGCCGATCCGTTGCGGATCTTTCGCGCCTTCCGCTTTGAGGCTGATGGCTGGCGTATGACGCCGGAAACCGTGGCACTGATCCGGGCGCAGGAGTGGTCAGCAGCGTTGACCACCCTGCCGACCGAGCGTTTCAGCAGCGAGATGCTGAAATCTCTGACACGGAAGAGGCCGGAACGCTTTTTTCAGCTGATGATAGAATTCAACGTCGGAGCTGAAATACTCCCGGAAATTTTCCGCATGGCGCAAATCCCTGCCGGACCGCTCCAGCATCACCCGGAAGGGGACCTGTTCAGCCACTCCATCCAGGTCCTACAGCGGGTGGCAAGCATGAGCGACGATCCGCTGCCGCGCTTCTGCGCCCTCTTCCACGATCTCGGCAAACTTGCCACCGATCCGGCGCTGTACCCCAAACACCACGGCCACGATTTTGCGGGATTTAGCATGGCGGTGGAGTTCTGTAACCGCCTGTGCTTACCCGCAACATACCGCAAAGCGCTGGCCTGGACCAGCAGCCTGCATGGCAAAGCCAACAAGTGGGACGAACTGCGGAATTCAACCCAGCTTAAGATGGCGGAACAGGCGGTCAAAAGCGGCATTGTCAACATTCTGCCACTGGTTTCCGCCGCCGATAAATCAGAAAAAACATCAATGACAGGGTGGGATACAGTTGTCCGGATTGCCGGGATGAGTATGCGGGAAATTGGAATTGATCAGGAAAAACTGGAAGCGCTGCCGGTCAAGGACCTGGCAGCATTTATTCTACAAAAACGGGTGGAAACACTTGCAAAATCTTTAAAGCATATTACGGGGCGAGAGAACCGGCCCGAATAATCGAGCCCTTTTCCGATAGACCATCCCCTGAAAAATAGCGACAACATCACCCGCACCATTTATTACCTTTGATCTCATGATTGTGTAACGCTAACTCGATCGGCGCCAGAAGTGGCACTTATTAAATGGAAGTATTCCCTATCCGCCCCGAGCAGATGCACCATCACGACGTCATGGACAAGAAACTGGAAAACTTCACCAACTGAAAGGGTCGAATCCTTAAACTGTTGCGACAGTTCCAGGCCTTTGGCCATCAGTTTGGCGTGCTCTGCGGTATGCTGGATTACGTCAGGAAAACGTATATCCTCAAGCAGTTGCTGCTCGTCATGGAAATGCCGGGAGACGTCTTCAAGCAACCGGGCAATAATTGCGGAAATCTCCGTGGCCGGACGACTTGACAGGACAGCCTTAAACAATTCGTTGGAAACCTTAAAAAGCGACTGATGCTGCGAATCTATCAGCGCATTACCGCAGCAGAAAGAATTTTTCCAGACAAGTTGTACGAGATTACTTCTGAGATCATACGGTACCGGCGCAACCGCATGATCCGAAGCAATAAACTCCACCCGGTTGCGACCGGATGATTTAGCCTTGTAAAGCAGTTCGTCTGCACGGGCGATGATGTCCTCTACAGACTCGTTTGAACCGCACTGTACCGCCGTTACACCCAGGCTGGCTGTAACGTACTCTGCCACGTTCGACCCCTTGTGCGGGATTGCGCAGGCGTGGAGACCGCGACGGATCTTCTCGGCAATGGTAACAGCGCCATACAAGTCTGTCTCCGGCAGAATGCACGCAAATTCTTCGCCACCATAACGGGCCACCAGATCAGCTGGACGGATAACGCAGCCGGCCAGTACCCGGCCAACCTGACGCAGACAGTCGTCACCCTGAACGTGCCCATAGCAGTCGTTAAACGCCTTGAAATGATCGATGTCCAGCATGATCAGTGACAGCACGACACCGGTACGGGCAAGCCGGGCATGCTCCTGTGCCAATACCTCGTCAAAGCGGCGACGATTGGCGATTCCGGTCAAGCCGTCGGTAACAGACAGCAACTCAAGTTTACGGTTTGATTCTTCCAGTGCCTCTTCCGCCCTCTTCTGTTCAGTGATATCACCAAAAGACCATACGCGGCCAGCGATGGAATCACCGATTTTACGCGGCTGCGAAAATCTTTTTATAAAGCGGCCATCGGCAAGGCGTATAACATCTGCACTCGATATTTCCAGGCTTCTATACAATTCCATGACTTTAGCCATATATTCTTCAGGCTCAGCCGTCTGGGAAGCGATATATTTTGTCACCGGGTTTTTTACATTCGTGTTCAGGAGCTCTTCCGGGATATTCCAGAGGTCGACAAATTTCCGGTTCCATCGTGAAATATGTCCGCTTTGGTCCGTGACAAGGATACCGTCAGCGGTTGATTCCAGTGTGGCGTTTAATAACGACAATGAAGATCTCAGTGCCTCCTCCGCGTGTTCCCGGGTAGCGACATCCTCGTTAAGTTTATGGCTCAGCTCAACCAGCTCCGTCTCCCGTGCCGCCAAAATCCTGTTAACCTTCCTGAGCTGATAGTTCCATAAAAGCCCGATGAGCAAAAACAGTGTGAAAACAATGACAACTTTTATCACCAAGGCGTAATCGATCGCGGTCTGAGCATTAATCGAAATATGCTTGTTAACTATCTGCTGAACCTCTTGCGGTGTGATGCTGCGCACCCCCTTGTTGAGGATCTCCCTGAGCAAAGGCTGACTTTTCACAACACCCATACGGAAATTGTTGGTCATGCCCGGAACCTGTCCAGCAATTTTGAGGTTGAACAACCCGTTTTTTTTAATCGTGTAAGCGGCCATCGACAAAGAGCGTACCGTCATGTCCGCCTTGCGTTCCGACACCAATTGCAACGATTCTTCCTCGGAACTGACAATGCGAACGGTCAGGTTTGGGTAGGTACTCCTGATACGCTCTTCCAGGCTTGTCCCTGCCGGAAACACGATGGACTGACCCGACAGAGTCGCTGGATTTGAGATAAAGTCATGTTCCTCCCGGGTAATAAATACATTAGGGTCACTGAAGTACGGCTCGGTAAACAGCAGCCATTTGTCGCGCTTTGGAGACTGGTTGAGGAAGCTGAGGATCTGGCATTTACCTTCTTTAGACGCAGAAAGACTCTCTTCCCAGTTTTTTGTCGGAATCAGTTGCAGGGAGACCCCGGAGCGTTCAGCGATAAGTGCAACGAGATCGGCAGCGATACCCACATGCTTTCCATCAGCGATGCGCTCGTAGGGCTCCCAGTCAGGATCAACGCACATCGTTACGGCGCCAAGCTCTTTTAGATAGGATCGCTCCGATGGACTAAGGGCAGGCAACTCATTTTTCGGAAGGCGGGCAGGAGCGGATCCGGCCGTTTTGTCGATTACCGGCCGCTCTCCCTGTTTGGCCATACACCAGAACGGTAGCATGCCAATGAGAATCACAATGAGAGATAGCATCGTGATCAATCGCACTTTTTTAACAGGAGCCCTTTTGGGCAATTGATTATTCATACCAAGAACACACTCACCGGGTGGATTGCATTATTTTCTTATAGCACGTCAATGGGTGATAATGAATCTACATTTTTTACTTGTAGCAGCAGTTCAGAGATTCTTTGGCGGAATCATATGGGGCTGTAAAAGGGAGCATCGCCCAAATCACGCATACTGCCCGGCATGGTACGAGCTCCTTACATACGGGCCGCTCTCCACGTGGCTGAAACCCAAATCCAGCGCCTGTTTCTGCAACGATTCGAACACCGCCGGAGTGACATATTCCTGCACCGGATAATGCCGACGGCTCGGGGCCAGATACTGGCCGATGCTGAGATAGGCGCACCCGACACCACGCAGGTCGCGTAACACCTGCAGCACCTCATCCTCCGCCTCCCCCATACCAAGCATGATGCCCGATTTAGTGCGGATAGCCGGGGCTATTCCGGCGCAATTTCGCAACACCTCCAATGAACGGCGGTAATCCGAGCCGTTGCGGATATGGTAGAGACGCGGCACCGTTTCAACGTTGTGAGCGAGAATATTCGGGCATGATGTAACAACAGTTTCCAGGCTGGGCACGTCCCCCTGAAAATCAGGGACCAGCAGTTCAATCCTCGTAGATGGAGATGATGTGCGAATTGCCACCACCGTGGCGGCATAGAGTGACGCTCCGCCATCCGGCAGGTCATCACGGGTCGGACTGGTCACCACAACATGAGAGAGTTTCAGTCGACGAACCGCCTCGGCTACCCGTGCCGGTTCGTCGCTATCGACCGGCAGCGGCACGCTCTTATCCACATTACAGAAACTGCACATACGTGTACAGTTTCTGCCCAGGATCAGGAAGGTGGCCTGGCCGCAGGCAAAGCACTCCGATATATTCGGGCAGAGCGCCTGCTGGCAGACCGTATTAAGGCGCAATTCGCCCAACAAACTGCGCATCTTGTTCTGGTCACCGGGGTTGACCTTTTTTCGCAACCATTCCGGTTTTCGCTGAATATTCAAAATCCTACCCCTTCCAGATTCCACTGGTCTGTTGAATATTTATTCACAAGCAATTCGTTCATATCGGTCTGTTCCCGCTCGGTCAATACATCGTTGCCAAGCTCCACCGCAAAATAATCGCCAAATGCGCGTATAAGTTTCCGCTGCAAACTGTTGCTGTCTTCACTCACGCCATATTCGGCGAGGCTTACCGTGCCCTCGGCATATTCGGGAGCCTGTTCTTGCATATACGACAGCCCCTTCGCGGCACGATTCTGCAGCGGGATCGAACCGTGCTGAAAAACGAGCCCCTTAAGACGGCGCTGGGCGTTGCCGCCGATCTTTCGGCCACCGGCGAGGATATCGAAACTCTCCTTGCCGGCAAAACAGAACGCGGTCCTTTCACCCAGACGGGTCCCCTCGGGTACGACATCGGCCGCATAGGCGGGATCAAGCCCCAGCGAGCGGTAGAAGGAGAGCAGAAAACCGGTCAGTACACGAAAAGATTCCTTGATGGATGATGCCGCAGGAATCCTGGAGGGAGAGCAGACCAGCGAGTAGGTCAACTCGTCGGCATGATAGATCACTCCGCCGCCTGTCACCCGCCGCACGACCGCGACCCCGTCAGCCCGGCAACGCTCCAGATCGAGTACCTCTGCAGCCTTCTGGAAACGTCCAAGCGATAGTGTCGGTGGATTCCAGCCATACAGCCGCAAGACCGGTTGTGAGGTTATTGGATCAAACGAACGGAGCAGCGCCTCATCGATAGCCATATTCTCCGCTCCGGGCAGCGGTGAGGTATTGATGAGGCGCCAGATTGTATTGGTTTGTATTGTCATCTCAAGCTTGTCGATTTGATCTATCTCCGTATATCCGTAACGCCTGATTCTGTCACGCAAACGTGGTAGTTTAACAACGAATAATGGAGGACAGTTGTTTTGGCGATATGTCCTCCCGTTTTATCGATCAGCATTCACTCTTATGACAGCGTAGTAATAATAAGCCGACATTTATCTGCTCCGGTTTTATAAATCTCCTCAAATCGGTAAAACTGTTCCACAAAAAAGGGATTTCAAATTACTCAAAACTTCCCGGTGTAAATAGACCGCAAAATATTACAGGCCAACTCAACTTCCCCTGTCAAGAGTTCATAACCATCAGAAAAATCTGCACAAAGACTATCTTCAACAGCATACTGAGCGGGAAAACGGCGGTATAGCCGGCCTCAACCCGTTCATTGCCGCAACGGCCAACGGCAAAACCTAGAACCGCCGGTTGAGTTTGAACCCCAGACAGGACACCTCCGATGAACGGCCACGACTTGCCGGCAATCATGCGTGCCATGACAATAGTTACCAGACAGGACACCGTGGTGATGCATGCACCTGCAACAAGGACAGAAAGATTGATCGGTGCCGAGTGTAACAGAGCACCCGCCTTAATGCCGGCGCATGCCAAAAAGACAACCAGCCCGAGTTGGCGCAAGGACATTGAGGCGCCGTACGGCAGATACCACGTCAATGGCCCGGTTCTGCCGAGCGCGCCCAGTATCAATGCGGCAACCAAACAACCCGCCACCGGGCCGATCTCGAAGGTCCCGATTCCCACAGGAAGGCTTATTTCAACGGTTCCGAGGGCGATGCCCATGGCGAGCCCCAACCCAAACGTCAAAATATTGAATTCGCTCGCTTCATGATAGGAATCACCTATGTATTTTGAGATTGCCGAAAGATTTTCCCGAGGCGCAATCACCCGCAGTCGGTCACCCGGCATGATGGTCGTTTCTGCGTTAGGGATAAAATCTCTGTCGCCACGCCTGATTCTCGTCACGATGCCTTCGTACGTGCGGAAAAGTCCCACCTGCCGCAATGTCTTGCCGCACACGGCCGGGTTTGAGACAAATATCCGCCGGTAATCGAGTTGGCTTCTGTCATGCAGTACATCTATACCGGATTCAACCCCAAGTATCTCCGTTGCATTGCGCACGTCATCAGACAACCCGACGACCGTCACGATGTCTCCATTTTTAATGACAGAATATCCTGTAAGGGCAAACTGTTCATCGCCACGTACACAACGTGCAAAACGCACCGACAGCGCGTAACGCTCCAGCAGACCTCCAACCGCCTCACCAGGCTCCTTGACATTGTGTACCACGATGGCGGCGCTTGCTAACGTATCGCCGGCACTTGCTGTTTCGCACCTGAACGGCCAGGCAAGCATCAGAATCGGGATCAGAACCCCCAGCGGGTAGGCTATTGCATAGCCGAGCGTCGCCTCCGCCCCTCTTTGCCCGAGCGCAGTTGTAGCGGCGGCAAGGGAAGGGGTATTGGTTAGAGCCCCCGCAAAAACGCCCGCTGCGGTACTTGCCGGTATATTCAAAAGACGCGAAGCGACCATAGCAACACCGAAGGCGGCGCCAATGGCGGTTGGAGGTATGAGTATATACCGCCAGCCGCCATGCGACCAGGTGTCAAACAACAGATCGCTCGAAGAAAGGCCAATTGCATAGACAAACAGCGCCAGTCCAAAGGTTGACAAGGCGTCCGGTGGCTTGACCGCAGGTTCCAGATACCCCCACACAACACCGGCAAACAGAACCCCGGCAACACCTAGTGACACTTTTTTAAAAGAAATGCGACCGAGCAGGGCACCACAACCGATGGCGAGGCAAACAAGAAGTAACGGGTTGTTAAGCATGATGTCTCCGTTGGAAGTTTTCTGTTCAGTATACTATAAATTCCAAAAAACCGGATGGTGAAGCGTTTCAGCTTCAGATTTCTTCGTTATTTTAGCGGCTTGCCTGCAATTCGGCAAGTCATGATGAAGGGTAAAACTGATCCGTTTTTATGACTACGTCAATATATTGAATATTTGTTGCGTAATGGCGGTCCTGCAGTGTCATAATTGTGACTCACCACCATAGTACAAATACTTCCGCCATCACATTGATTGATGACTATCAGCCGTGTATTATGCAACAGCCTTAAATAACTATAAAAATTGAATTATTATGTTTTAGGCACATATGTTGCTGATACTGTATTGTCAACGGAATGACAGAAGATAAGCAACCAGTCACAGGAAATGGTTGCGACAGTAATATGGAGGCAGCCATGACACAAAAAACCGATTACAAGAAAATACCTGGTGGAATCAACTCCAGAGACATGGCTGAAAACATACAGACACAGCTTGAAGAGGCGCGTTTCATCAGCAGCTTTATGACAGCGGTCTGCACTTCCCTGGAACTTGACAACATCTGCTCAATAGCTGCACGCGCCCTCTATGTACATGCCCCATACCAACGAGTGGTTTTTACTTTTTCTGCGGATCTCGAAGAAAAGACCGTCACCTTTTCCCCAATGAGTCAGAAAGGGATTCTCGCCGCCAGACATAAAAACGCAGCGGACAGCTATTGTTCTCTTACAGCATTGGATGAGAACTCGCTCGCCTCCGCTCACCTGAATCTGCTTGACAACCTGGGCACCATCGCCATCTACTTCAAATCAGGGCAGTACAAAACCTTATCAGAATCACTCTGTGCAAGCGTGGCAGCCTGCTTCAGCCAGGCGATCAGAAACGCGCAGGAGCATGGCAGGGTTAAAGATCTGGCCATGCGCGACGGTCTCACCGACCTTTTCAACCGCCGAGTTTTTGATGAAACACTAGTCCAGAAAGTAAAAAATCCGGACATGCGGCCGATTTCTCTCCTCCTCATTGATCTGGACAACTTCAAAGCGGTGAACGATACCTTTGGCCATCAGGCAGGTGATCAGGTCCTAAAAACTCTTGCAAGGATTCTTAAGGATAGCTGCCGCGGCCACGACCTGGTAGCCCGCTTTGGTGGTGAAGAGTTTGCCATTATTCTTTCTCAGACCCAAGCCGCAACTGCCCACGCCATCGCACAACGGATAAGAAACCGGCTGGCTAAAACCAGCTTTACTTTCGATGACCGGCAGCTGCAGGTAACTGCAAGCATCGGTCTGGCAACCTGCCTGGAAGCTAGTAGTATTTTCACCTCTAACCTTGTCAAACGGGCCGACCAGGCTCTTTACCAGGCCAAGAGCAGCGGCAAAAACAGGGTCTGCGTACTGCCGGCCGATTTATTGACAGGAGCAATGCACTCTTTTGGCGCTGAAAACTTCGCTTCGGCAGTTCCGGCAAGTTGTTAGCGGAGAGCCGCAGTCAGCAAGGCTATATTGCTTCCATTTCAGCTCGTTTCGCACCCTTTGGGAGAGCTATTGGTGGCTGTGCCACCTGGTTTTTCTTGCCGACAACACCTTCAATCCAGAGTGAAAGGGCTTTCCCGCTCTTTAACGTCTCCACGGGAATGACGAGACTGTTTTTTTGTGCAAGGTCGCCTGCATATTTGAGCTGCCCTTCGCTCGGCCCACCCCCCTCAGCCCTGGATTGCGGAATGAAGAACCCCATCTTGTTGTGAACACCCTTGCAGAAGCGCTGCCATGTCTCCTTATTCTCCACAACCAGATCCAGAAAGCTTTCCATCTTACGGGTCAGCTCGTAGTCTATTACCCAGGCATGCTGCTCCCTGAGATAGTCAATCAGCGTTTCCCCAGGAAGCAGCGGGATCACCCTACCCTTCTCTTCCTTGATGTAGCCGCGGTCGGTGATGTTCTTGGTGATGGCTGCATAGGTTGAAGGGCGCCCGATGTCAAGCCGTTCCAACTCCTTTACCAGAGAGCCGAGCGTGAACCTTCCAGGCGGCTTGCTCTTTTTCTCTTCAAGAATTTCCCGCAGCTTCGGCACCAACTCACCGGACTCTACCGGCGGGAGCAGTTGCAGCTTGTCATCCTCCCCCTTTTTTTCTTTTTCCTCGTCAACCTCAGCGTATACCTTGAGAAAACCGTCAAAAATCAGTACCCGACCGGCTGCCTTGAACCGTTCACCGACCACATCAAAGATCATGACTGTGGAGTCATAGCGGGCCGCCGCCATCTGGCTGGCAACAGCCCGCTTGAAGATCATCTCGTAGAGTCTGGCATGGTCGGGAGTCAGCCCTTCCTTACTGATGACCGCCGGGATATCCGCGACCGAGTGCATATGGGTGGGACGGATTCCTTCGTGTGCCTCAGCCTGGGAGTTTTTGGATTTATGCAGGTTCGGCAGGAGCGGCAGGTAGCTTGCACCGAGAGAGCCTCCAATAAATTCACGGATCTCAGTAACAAACGCAGGGTCCATCCGGACGGAATCGGTCCGGTGATAGGTAATAACGCCGTGGTCAAAAAGCGCCTGTGCAAGTTTCATCGTCTGTTCCGGGGCGAACTTCAGGCGGGCAGCTGCGGCGGCCTGCAGATCGACCGTAGTGAACGGAGGCTTGGGGGATTGCCTGACCTCTTTCTTCTCGACTTTTTCTGCCAGGGCATGGGTTTCCGCACTGATTGCGGCGATGATCTTCTCTGCATCCGGCTGCTGTGCAAACTTGCCGTTGATGTGACGGGCAAGGAAGGTAGTGCCGTCCTTGTCCAGCTGGATATCCAGCATCCAGTAGGGGGCTGAAATAAATTTCCGGATCTCCCGTTCACGGTCGACTACCAGGCGGACTGCAGGAGACTGGACCCGCCCGACGCTGTAGGAGCTGCGGAGAGTTTTACTGGCAAGCGGGGAAAGAATATACCCCACTAGCCGGTCACCAATCCTTCGTCCCAGAAAGGCATTGTAGAGGCCACTGTTCGTGCTTTCAAACAGCACCGCCTTGGCAAGCGACTCCTTAAGCCCCTTTTCAGTAACTTCATAAATTTCCATCCTGAGACATTCTTTGGCAACATCTTTCACCTCTTCGTAGATATGGCAGCTGATGGCATAACCTTCCCGGTCCGGGTCACCGGCAAGCATAACGGTCTCACCGCGCGCTGCGGCGCGAAGCTCCTTGGGGAGATTAGCTTTCTTTTCGTGATAAACGAAGGTAGGCTCATAGGTTGCCAGATCAACTCCAATATGGGCTGCGGGCAGGTCTTTAAAATGTCCCACCGTGGAGATGGTCTTCACTTTGAGGATTGACTGTATTTTTTTAGCCTTGGTGGGCGATTCAACAATTATAAGCATGGAGTGTGCTGCCTTATCTTGTTTATTTGGCTGTGCCCTCAAGCGGGACTGGAAAACATACATTATGCGGCAGATTAGCTTTAGCTCCGCAATTTGAGCAGGAAACCGTCGGGCTCTCGCTAAGATGCTGAACTTCCATTATCAGACCCATTCGCGAGAGCCAGCAGATGTGCCCTTTATGCATCTCCCCACAGGTGCAAAGCATATCAGAATCATGGTTACCAAGTTGGTCAGTCATACTTATCCTCTCTTTAAATACTC
The DNA here is from genome assembly GCA_019162745.1 of Deltaproteobacteria bacterium. Taxonomy (GTDB): domain Bacteria; phylum Desulfobacterota; class Desulfuromonadia; order Geobacterales; family Pseudopelobacteraceae; genus JACRCG01. The sequence continues at coordinate 14,010 of JAFLLC010000004.1, forward strand.
TAAAAACACGGGGTAGGCTGCGATCGTTCAGATGCCGCACGCTAGCAAATTTAAAGTCCTTGGCCAGGGTGCCTGGCTGATAACATGACTCTTGTTAGCATTGTACCATCACTCGCGGTTAGGCGCCAGAGGTGGCATGATTCATCTCAAATTTGGTTGTCCGTAAAGGAGAGCAGCATGTGGAAGAAATATGAAATATTAGAGCCTGAAGCTGTAACACTGTAAAGTTGTAAAGATAGATGTCCTTGACCGGCATGCTCAGAACTGGAGGCAGACTTTGAGGCTAATGCCACTGTTGGAAGGGTAATCCAGCCGCTGTACGATTCTGAACCGCTCGCGGGGTTCAATAAAATCCTTGGGAGGTCTGGAGGCGACGGTCAATGAAATATTGCTGCGGCGTATCACCAGATCACCGTTCTCGTTGATACTGATATTCACTTGCCGCTTGGCAGTATACCGTGCAGCTTCAGACTCAGGATGGCTGCCTACCACCGCGTCATGACGAATGAGGAGAGACTCGGCATTGGCTGCAGATGGTGCAGTGAAGAACGCTAATACTGCGACGGGGATCAACCGTTTAAGGAATGAACCAGTCGTATATTTATTAAAGTCTATCATTGCGGTCTCCCTCTGCCAGGCTGTGCGCCCAGTGCCGCTTATTCCGGCAAATAACAAAGCCGGATCGCCGATATCATGAAGATATTTCGGCGACCCGGCTGTCTCAGAGAGACCCAATAGGCTTTCCGTCCCACCCTTGCGGATGGTTTAGTATTTTCGTATATCCCGCTATTTTACTTGATCGGTTAACCGCATAAAACGTGCCTTATCATGTATTTTTTTGCAGTCCCTTGCCGGAGGCGGATTTACGAGAAAAAAACATTATTACGTGACGGTGCTCTATGGTTAAATGACAGAAATTGCCGCAAACGAGTGACATTATTCCGCCCTGGTTAATTTGATGGTCATACAACCTTTTCCAAGCAACCGAGTAACAGAAAATAATTCCTGACCAAGATTGGTGTCGCCTATATATTTAGGAGGTGACTGCTCTCGGCTCAATCCATGACAATTCCTCCTATTGAGACAATTCACCCTCTTGTCAAATCCTCTGTTGACGATAAACTGTATCATCAGACGACTTTTCGCGAGGCACAGTTCCATGTCCCAATCATTTTGGAAACAGATGCTGGTCATCATGCTGTTTATGATTTTATTTAACGGGTACTACGCCTACCTTGCGCAGCAGAACAGACAGAGTGCCGAGATCAGCTACAGCCGCTTCCGCAGTGAGCTGACAGCTGACAACATAAAGAAAATCAGGATCAAGGGGCTGCTTATCGGAGGAGAGTTCCGGGCGAAGGCCAAGGTTAACGAGCAGGTACAGGGGAAATCGATTGCGAGAGATGTCAGCGCCTTCAGCACCGTCATGCCGGCCATTGCCGATCAGACCCTGATGGCTGACCTGACCGTGCACAAGGTGGAGGTGACGGCAATATCTGCAGAACCCTCTTTACTTGTCACTTTCCTGATCAGTACAGCCCCGTGGCTGATCATTATCGGTATCTGGTGGATGGGGATGCGGGCCATGCGTAATCAGGGATCGGGCGCGATGCTTGGCGGATTTGCCAGCTCCGGAGCGCGCACATACACAGCACATGAGAAGGTTTCTGTGAACTTCCAGGATGTGGCCGGCATGGAAAACAGCAAGCAGGAACTGAAGGAGATCGTTGACTACCTGCGCAACCCCAAACAGTTCGAACGAATCGGCGGCAAGGTCCCGAAGGGTGTACTGTTAGTCGGACCTCCCGGCACCGGCAAGACCCTCCTGGCACGGGCGGTTGCAGGAGAGACTGGCGTGACCTTCTTCAGCATCTCTGCATCACAGTTCATCGAGATGTTTGTCGGAGTCGGGGCCAGCCGGGTACGGGATCTCTTCACCAGCGCCAAGAAGGCTGCCCCCAGCATCATCTTCATCGACGAACTGGATGCGGTAGGGCGCAGTCGTGGCGCCGGCTTCGGCGGCGGCCACGATGAGCGTGAACAGACGCTGAACCAGCTTCTGTCAGAGATGGACGGCTTTGACCAGCATCAGGAGGTCATCGTCCTGGCCGCAACCAACCGCCCGGACGTACTCGACCCCGCCCTGCTCCGCCCCGGGCGCTTTGACCGGCACGTGGTGATCGAACGCCCCGACTGGCGCGACCGCGAGAAAATCCTTCAGGTCCATGTGCGCAAGATCGCCCTTGCCGATGGGGTCGACCTGAGTGCTGTTGCCCGCGGTACACCGGGGATGACCGGAGCTGACTTGGAAAACCTGGTAAATGAGGCAGCAATCCTTGCCTCGCGTGAAGATGCTGTGGCGGTCACTATAGAGCACCTGGAAAAGGCAAAGGACAAGATCCTGATGGGTGGCGAACGGAAGATGTTTATAACTCCCGAGGAGAAGCGCATCACCGCTTACCACGAGGCTGGACATGCTCTGGTGGCCAGACTGCTTCCCGGCACCGACCCGATTCACAAGGTGACTATCATCCCCCGCGGCATGGCGTTGGGAGTCACTCAACAGCTCCCCGAGGATGATCGTTACCACTACCCGCAGAGCTATCTGGAAAAAAGGCTGACGGTGGCTATGGGTGGCCGGGTTGCAGAAAAGCTGGTCTTCGGCGAAGTTTCAACCGGTGCCCAGAGCGATCTGAAACTGGTCACCGACCTGGCAGAGAAGATGGTATGCCAGTGGGGAATGAGTGAAAAGGTCGGGGCTATGACCTTCAGCCGGGGAGAAGAGCACCCGTTTCTGGGGAGAAAACTGGCCGAGGAAAAGAGCTTCTCCGAGGCCATGGCTTGGCGTATCGACCAAGAAATAGCACTTTTTATCGGCAAGGCAGAACAGCAGGCTGAGAATATTTTGAGCGCCAACCGCGCCAAACTGGATCTGCTTGCAGAGGCGCTTCAGGCCGAGGAGACTCTGGACGGGCCACGGGTGGACGAGATTATCAGTAAATCAGCCTGAATAATCAAGAACTCGCAAGTATTGTGACAATGCACACCCTGACTGCTGTATCTAAATTTGTACAAGTTTCAGATTCTTGCCAGCATCTTTCAGATGACAGAGCTACATCTTCGGCATAAACACAAACAGCGAAACAGAAAGGAGCGCCAGCACCCACATGCCCGCCTTGACCTCTCCTCCCCTTCCGGTACAGACCTTCAGCAGCACATAGGTAATCATGCCGGACGTCATTCCCACTCCTATATTATAGGTGAAGATCATCAACACAATCGTCAGAAAGGCGGGAATCAGTTCAGTCAGATCGTCAAAATCAATCTGCATAACCGGCTTGATCATAAACGAACCGATGACTATCAGTGCGATGCCGTAGGCGTGAGGGGGGACGATAGTAAAGAGCGGCGCAAAGAAGAGTGACAGAGCGAACAGTACCGCCACAACCAGGGCCGTAAAACCGGTCCGGCCACCTTCTTCAATACCGGCAGCAGATTCGATATAAGCGCCGGTGGTGCTGGTACCCAAGAGCGGTGCAGCCATGGTAGCCAGGGCGTCAGCCAGCATAGGACGTTCGATTTCCGGTAAGTTCCCTTTTTCATCAAGCAGATCGGCCCGCATGGAAAGTCCGATCAGCGTACCGATTGTATCCAGGAAGGCCATGATAAAGATCACCATGACTACTGGAAAAAATCGCGGGGTTAGGGCACCGGCAATATCCAGCTTGAACAGGATTGGTTCGAGAGATGGCGGCAGACTGACAATACTGCCAGGAAGAGGTGTGATGCCCAAGGCAATCGAACCGATTGTTGTGACAATTATACCGATTACCAAGGCCCCATGCACCCGGCGGGACAGCAGGATAACCACCAGCATGAAACCGGCAACAGCAAGCATAACAGAGGGACTGGAGAAATTGCCGAGGCGGACCGGCGCACCCGGCACACCCAGAACTACCAGACCGGTCTCGTTCAGGCCGATAAAAGTCAGAAACAGGCCGATACCCACGGCAAAACTGGCTTTGAGAGACATGGGAATCGACTCCGCCAGCCAACTGCGGATTTTGAAAACCGTCAGCAGCGCGAAGAGGACCCCGGCGATGAACACGGCGCCGAGTGCCACCTGCCAAGTATACCCCATAACCTTGACCACCACGAAGGCGATAAAGGCATTCTCGCTCATGTAAGGGGCAATTGCAAATGGGCGCCGCGCCCAGAACGCCATAATGGTCGTGCCGATCACCGCCGCCAGTATGGTAGCCGTTATTGATGGGCCCCTTGGGATGCCGGCGTTTTCCAAGATTGCGGGGTTAACAATGATAATATAAGCCATCGTCAGAAACGTTGTCACCCCGGCTAGGGTTTCCTGTCGGTAGCTGGTGTTATGCCGTTTGAACTCGAAGAAACTGTGCATCTGCTATAATCCCTTCACTGCGTAGATTCCCGGAGCGTTACGCCAGTAACCCTTGTAATCCAGACCATAGCCGAACAGGAAGCGGTCACCGACCTCTATGCCGGTAAAATCGGCGCGCATGCCAGGTGATACTTTACGCAGATGCAATTTTTCAATCAGCACCGCCATAAAGACTTCGGCCGCCCCCTGCTGGCGGCAGTAATCAGCAATAGCAGCCAGCGTTACACCCTCATCAAGAATGTCATCGAGCAGCAGCACGGTTCTCCCCTTCAGGTCAAGTTGCGGCTTGACAGCCCACTGCAGTTTTGCACCATTTGTTTCATGTCCGTAACGGGTGGCGTGGACATAATCCACTTCCAGCGGAAATACCAGCCTGGTAAGAAGCTGACCGGTAAAAATCAGTCCACCGTTCATGACGCAGAGCATCACTGGGCGGGATTCTTTCAGTTGAATTGTTATCTCCTGCGCCATCCGTTTTATGGCAGCCTCAACATCAGCTGCTGACACCAACAGATCGGCCTCTTTCAATACCTTGTTTGCTTTATCAATGTTCATACGTTCTCCTTTAATTGTGCTCCTACTACCCTCTCTATTCCACTTGGATCACGTGCGACAATCGGCTTTAGATATCTGCCGCCCTGCCGGAACATCTGCAAGACATCATCTGCCTGCCCGATCCCAATCTCAACAAGTAGCCATCCACCCTGATTCAGGTACTCAACGGATGACGGTATGAGTGACCGATATATATTAAGACCATCACTACCTCCGTCCAGAGCGGTATGTGGATCGTAATCGCGCACTTCCTGATCAAGAGATGCGATATCAGCAGTACGAATATACGGAGGATTCGACACAATCAGGTCGAATTGTCGACCGGCAACAGGATCTAAAAGGAATCCTGGCAGAAATTCTATTGAAGTGTCATGCCTAGCGGCATTGCGGCGGGCAATTGCCAAAGCTGCATCCGAGATATCTGTGGCTGTAACAACCGCATTCGGAAGCAGCTTCTGCAAAGAGACGGCAACACATCCGCTGCCGGTCCCGAGGTCCAGAACCGAGCGGGCATCAGAGTGCCGCGCTACCGCCTCTGACACCAGGAGTTCAGTGTCATGTCTCGGTATCAGTACATCTGCAGTAACTTCATAATCCAGTCCGCTGAACTCCTGGCTTCCCAGAATATGCTGGAGAGGCTCGCGCTTAGCTCTGCGTGCAACCATGGCACGATATGCAGCGAGTTCACTGGTATTTAGAGGTTTGTCATACTGAAGATAAAGACCGACCCGATCAAGTCCTGTCACAGCAGAAAGTAGCCATTCTGCTTCAAGACGCGCATTGACAACACCCTTGGAGAGTAGAAACTCTTTCGTCCAAGCCAAAATTTTCAGAATCGTCCAGGTTTCTTGCGCTGCCAAATCTGCACCTTTCCTGCGGTTAGCTTATTTCAAGCAAAAAAGACCAAGGGCGGTCTCTGCAGGAGACCGCCCTTGGTAATTACCGAATCGTTATCAGACAGCAACTACAGCATGCTGACAGCCATTTGCGCATACTGAAGAACAAAAGAAGGAACTATACCAAGTATCAGGGTACCGGCAACTGCCAATACAAGGGCAAGCGCCACAGGAGCGGTAAGACTCGTCCACTCGAATTCTTCGCTTGGATCCTTCATGTACATGTACACGATCACACGCAGATAGTAGTAAACAGAAGCGGCGCTATTGAGGACACCAAGAATGGCCAACCAGATATACCCTTCTTGAATGGCACCTGAAAAAAGATAAAACTTGCCGATAAAACCTGCTGTCGGCGGAACACCGGCAAGTGAAAACATGAAAATAGTCATCGCGAGGGCAAGAACTGGACGCTTGAAACCTAAACCGGCCAGATCCATAACCGTACCATTTGATTCACCCTTCTTTGCAATAAGGATAATGATAGCAAATGCTCCAATGTTCATAAATGCATATGAAAGCATATAAAACAGAATGGCTGATGTTCCGGTACCATTACCGGCGGTAAAACCGACCAGGCAATAACCGGCGTGGGCAATGGAGGAATATGCCAGCATGCGCTTGATATTGTCCTGACGCAAGGCGGTTATATTACCGACTGTCATCGTAAGTACAGCCAATACCCAGAGCAGTTGACTCCATTCAACCTGGAGGGTAGGAAGTGCAACCAGAAAAAGACGTAATAAAGCAGCAAAGGCGGCAGCTTTAGGACCCGTTGACATAAAAGCGGTCATAGGTGTCGGAGCACCTTCATAAACATCCGGCGTCCACATATGAAACGGCGCTGCGGCTACCTTGAAAGCAAAACCGGTAAACATGAGAAGCATGCCGGCTACCAGCATGATATTAGTTGCTGGCAGGGTCATCTGACCGAGAACAGAGGCAATACCGGCAATACGGGTTGTACCGGTGGCGCCATAAATAAGTGCCATACCGTAGAGCAGAAAGCCGGTTGAAAAAGAGCCGAGAAGAAAGTATTTAAGACCCGCTTCATTGGACTTGCGATTCGCCCGATTGAAACCGGCAAGTACATACAAAGAAACCGACATTACTTCCAGACCAAGGAAGATTGTCATCAAATCTGTACCAGAGGCCATAAGCATCATACCAACAACTGTAAAAAGTATAATTGGGTAGAGCTCACCATGATTACACCCTTCACGCTCCATGTACTGGTCAGATATAAGTACAGCCAACCCGGCGGATAGGAGGAAGATCATTTTGAAGAAAGTAGCAAAGTTATCGAGTACAACAGCACCGTTAAAGCTCTCGATATGTGCACCCCAACCTGATCCCACAAGGACGGCTGCTACCACAAGTCCAATAAAGCTGATGTATGTAAGATATGTTTTTTTACCATTTGGAGAAAAAACATTTATCAGCAAAAGGCACATGGCAAGAACGGAGAGAAATATCTCCGGGAGTATGGGTGTAAAATTGACAGCTGGCATTGTAATCATGTCCATCTAAAAGCTCCTCCGGTCAGATTGACTCGTTAGTTACTTGGATTCGTGCGGATTAACGACCGGTTCTGAACTCTGCCCTTTATTGGTCATACCCGGGTGCCCGGCAGGCAATTGTCCAGACATGCCTGAATGTGCGGCAGGCTCCTCCGCACCGGTTTGCGCAGGCATAACTGGATGGCCAACTGGCAGGGACTGCGAAGATACAGGAAGAACAGGTACGTTCATCGAAGCTGGGCGGATCTGAGCAACCAGCTTTTGGATAGCCGGATCCATTTTCTCAATAAAAGGATTCGGATACACGCCCATCACAAAGATAAGAACAACAAGCGGTACCATGATTGCAATCTCACGTGCATCAAGATCAAGCAATTTTTGATTTTTAGGATTGTTGAGCTCTCCGAACATGACCCGCTGGAACATCCAGAGCATGTACACTGCAGCAAAGATTACACCACTGGTAGCAACGACTGTCCACCAACGGAGCTCACTTTCATACCCGCCCATGAGGATCAAAAACTCGCCGACAAAACCGTTGGTACCGGGAACACCGATTGACGAGAGGGTTACTATCATGAAGATAGTAGCAAAGATTGGCATCTGCTTCGCCAGTCCCCCAAAATCTGTGATAAGGCGCGTATGCCTTCGCTCATAGACAAATCCTACAATAAGGAATAGCGCTCCAGTGGATATTCCGTGGTTAAGCATCTGCAGCATACTGCCTGTCATCCCCTGGACATTGAAGGCAAATAGTCCGAGCATAACAAAACCCAGATGTGCAACTGATGAGTAGGCAACCAGTTTTTTGACATCTTCCTGCACCATGGCAACCAGAGCAGCGTATATGATGCCGATAACCGCAAGTGTAGCAAGCAGCGGGGCAAAACGATGAGCAGCCTCAGGAAAGAGCGGCATAGCAAACCTGACATAGCCATAAGTACCCATTTTCAGCATGATGGCTGCCAGAATAACAGAACCGGCGGTTGGTGCCTCAGTATGGGCATCCGGTAACCATGTATGGAGCGGGAACATCGGAACCTTGATTGCAAAGGCTAGGGCGAAGGCCAGGAACATCCAGACCTGCACAGTAGGATCAATGCGCAGATTGTAAAAATGCAGAACACTGAAATCCGGGATACCGGCTTGAGAACCGAGCATGTACAGGTATATGAATGCTACCAGCATCAAGAGTGATCCGACCATCGTATAGATAAAGAACTTCATGGTAGCGTACAAACGATTTTTGCCGCCCCAGATACCGATCATAAAATACATTGGGATCAGCATCAGTTCCCAGTAGATATAGAACAGGAACATGTCTATGGATATAAATGCGCCTATCAGTGATGTCTCCAGAATCAGGAGGCAGATCATGTACTCCTTGACCTTGTCTTCAACAGCTTTCCAAGTTGAAAGGACGGATAGCGGCATGATAAAGGTGGTTAAGATTACCAGCCAGAGGCTTATGCCATCGACACCAATGTTATAGCGCATGACAAACGGTCCAGCTGCAATCCAGGGTACATTTTCAACAAACTGAAATTCTGCATTGGTTTGGAAACCAAACAATATCAGCAACGACGCAAGAAAGGTTACCAGCGTTACCGCCAAGGTAAAGCCGCGCAGTACTGATTTGCTCTCCTTGGGGATGAAGAAAAGCAGCAGTACCCCAAGAATTGGCAGAAATGTCGTCAGGCTCAATATGTAACTCATGTAGTCGTGCTCCTTTATGCAAATTACAAACAGTTGGTTATTTCAGGATAAAATAGCTCAGCATAACTACTACGCCGAAGGCCATAGACCATGCGTAGTTCGATATAAGGCCGGATTGCATGAGACGGAATACGCCGCTGAAGCCCATAACCGTTTTAGCGACTCCGTTAACTGCACCATCAATTACAATGACATCAAATCCTTTCCACAGGAACTGGCTGAATGCCTTACACGGGTTAACAATTGTGTAGTCATACAGTTCGTCAATGTACCATTTATTATAAACAGCCCGATGTAATCCGGGAAACGCAGCGACAAATCTGGCAGGGATACCTTTATTGGCAACATAAAGAGAGTAGGCAATAGTAATACCGATCAATGCTATCAATACCGACCCGCCCATGAGTCCCCATTCAAGGGCATGACTGTGTACTCCGGAATGAGCTCCATGTTGCGCCATATATTCTGCTGAATATTTAAATACCGGCTCAAGAAAGTTTTCAAAATAATTTGGGATTCCACCAATTACATCACCAATCAATTTTGGGACACCGATAAAACCACCGGCAACAGAAAGTCCGGCCAGTACAATCAAAGGTAAAACAATAACCATCGGCGACTCATGAAGGTGATCCTTGGCCTTAGGTGTAATTCGACACTCACCGAAGAATGTCATAAAAACAAGGCGGAACATATAGAATGCAGTCAGACCAGCAGCAAGTGCGCCCATGCCCCAGAGCAGGTAGTTCAGACTGCCATGGTGCGGATTTGAGAATGCCTGCCAGAGAATTTCGTCCTTGGAGAAAAATCCGGAGAAACCAGGAATACCTGAAATCGCAATGGTAGCTAGCAGAAAAGTTATAAAAGTAAGCGGCATCTTTGACTTTAGTCCACCCATATTACGCATATCCTGGGCATCATCATGTGAATGAGCATGGTGCAGCGCCCCGTGCATCGAATGTATCACCGCACCGGAACCGAGGAACAGACAGGCTTTGAAGAAGGCATGCGTCATCAGATGGAAGATACCGGCGCCAAAAGCACCAACACCCATAGCAAGAAACATATAACCAAGTTGCGATACGGTAGAATATGCAAGTACTCGCTTGATATCGTTCTGTGCAGTACCTATAGTAGCAGCAAAGAGTGCCGTGCAGGCACCAATAACAGCAATAACTGTGAGAGTTTCCGGTGATCTGATAAAGAGAAAGTTCATACGTGCTATCATATAAACACCGGCTGTAACCATTGTGGCAGCATGGATCAGGGCTGAAACCGGGGTTGGGCCTTCCATAGCGTCAGGCAGCCATGTATACAGAGGAATCTGCGCAGATTTGCCTGTTGCTCCAAGAAAGAAACAGAGAGTTATAACAGTGACAATCCCTCCGGTCGGGAGCAGGTGAGAGTTATTGGCTAACTCTGTAAACCTGATGGTCCAGACATTATGGCTGCTCCCTAAATACCAGTAGAGTGTAAATATACCGAGGAGAAAGCCGAAGTCACCGATACGGTTCATGACAAAGGCTTTTTTGCCGGCATCACAGGCTGATTTCTTATGGAAATAATATCCAATCAACAGGTAGGAGCAAAGTCCGACACCTTCCCATCCAACAAACATCAGGAGAAGATTGTTGCCCAGGACAAGTAATAACATAGAAAATGTGAACAGATTCAGATACGAAAAATAACGGTAGTATCCCTCTTCTCCATGCATGTAACCGATCGAATAAACATGAATCAGGAAACCGACACCAGAAACAACCATAATCATGATGCATGAAAGCGGATCAATCAGAAAGGCTGCATCAGCATTAAAAGTCCCGGATGTTATCCATGTAAATATTTTGACCTCGGCCAGGCGTTCTTCACTTGGCAAAGAGAGCAGATTTATCAGGGTCATGCTGGATACAATAAACGAACCCAAAACCATGGCTGCAGCAATACCGCCAATAACAGTTTCATTTTTAATTTTTTTCCCGAACAGACCGTTAATCAAGAAACCGATAAACGGTAAAAGCGGGATCAGCCATACGTTGTCAAACATGTAAGACTCCTTTTATGCAATCGTTAAACATTGTCGTAAGGGGTGGAGTACCGCACTACCACTTCATAAGATTAATGTCATCAACATCAATAGTTTCTTTATTATTGAAGAAAGCGATGATGAGTGCCAAGCCGACAGCAGCTTCAGCAGCTGCGACAGTCATTATGAAAAAGACGAAAATCTGCCCATCAAGATTTCCAAGATAACGTGACAATGCAACAAACGTCAGGTTTACGGCATTAAGCATTAACTCGATGCACATGAAAATGACAATTGCATTCTTGCGCGTCAGTACGCCAATTGTTCCGATCGAGAAAAGAATTGCGCTTACAATGAGATAGCCGTTCAGGTTTTCCATGAATATATCCCTCTTATATTTTTTTCTTAGCCAGGATTACTGCGCCGACTATAGCAACCAGAAGCAGTATTGACGTAATTTCAAAGGGCAGCAGAAAGTTTGTAAACATTTCTTTACCAATCAGTTCTGTATGCCCGATTTGTTTGATCATGTCGACGCTGTATGGACCCGTTGGCGCAGCGGCACGACTCTTGAACAATATATAGGCTAAATTGAAGAACGTGATGAAACCGATAATAGAGCCCAGAAAGATTTTATGTGAATGTTTCTTCGAGGCATCAACTCTGATATTCAGCAGCATGATGGTGAATACCATCAGTACCATGATTGCACCGGCATACACCATTACCTGAACAGCTGCCATAAAGGGAGCATCCAGCATGACATAATAAGTGGCAAGACAGAAAAAAGTCATTATGAGTGACAGCGCGCTATTGATCGGATTTTTGAAGGTGATCACAAGGATTGCCGACACAATAGCGACTAACGTTATGATCAGAAAAAAAAGGGTTTCCATGCACTGCTCCTTTATTGCTTTTCTAAGAGACGTTCTTTGGAGTAGATAAAGTCTTTGCGAGAATAGCTGGCCAGCTCGAACTCGCTGGTCATCTTGAGAGCATCAACCGGACAGGCCTCGACACAGTACCCGCAAAAAATACAGCGTAACAAATCGATCTCATATTTTGAAGCATACTTATCGTGATTAGCGTCCTCGGCAGCCTCAACGGTAATACATTTGGCAGGGCAGACCGTAGGACAGAGATAACAAGCTACGCACTTGGCTTTATCATGCGACACTTTAAGGCCTTGCAAGCCTCTGTAGCGAGCGGCTACCTTGGGTCTTTCAGTCGGATACTGTAAAGTAACCGGTTTCAAGAACATATGCTTAAATGTAATACTCATGCCATTTATAATCGGTGTAATCGGATTCATATTTCCACCCTCGTTATCGTAATTGCGTGGCGTGTCAATGCCTTAATTTAAATGAAGTACCCGATAATTCCAGTAACAACAATGTTTACAAGTGCAAGTGGAATAAATACTTTCCAGCCAAGGTGCATCAGTTGGTCATATCGGTAGCGTGGCAGCGTGGCGCGAATCCACATGCAGACAAACATCAGAAAATAAACTTTTGCTATAAAGTAAACGGGGCCGAGGAGCGGCATAGCGTCGGTGAAAGGACCGTTCCAGCCACCAAGAAACAGAGTTACTGTCATTGCGCTGACCGTCACCATATTTGCGTATTCTGCCATGAAGAACATCGCATATTTCATGGAGGAATATTCGGTACAGAAGCCGGATACAAGCTCAGTTTCAGCTTCAGGAAGGTCAAAGGGGGTACGATTGATTTCAGCAAGAGAGGTGACAAAAAACATGAAGGCTGCAAGCGGCTGTTTAAATATGTACCACTCAAAACCGCCAAAGCCGGATTGTAATGCTACAATTTTATTAAGTGAAAGTGTACCGGAAAGCATAAATACGGCGATGATTGACAAGCCGGCAGCAAGTTCATACGAGATTAATTGAGCCGAAGCTCGCAGACCACCCATCAGGGAGTACTTACTGTTTGAAGACCAGCCGGCAAGCACTATGCCATAGACGCCTAATGATGACATTGCCAGAATATAGAGAACACCGACATTAATATCAAAGACCTGACCGGCAGCAGTATCGTAGTATGCCGCAACCTGCATTGGAATCTTGTAGCCGGCAATCTCAATTACACCCCCGAACGGGATGACGGCAAAAGTAATAAACGCCGGAACAAGTGCAATTAAAGGTGCGACTAGAAACGCAAAAGTGCTAGCCTGTGATGGGATAATCTCCTCTTTGAAGAAGAGCTTGAGCCCGTCGGCGATCGGCTGCAGCAGGCCGTGCCATCCTGTGCGCATAGGTCCAAGACGAACCTGCATATGCCCAATAATCTTGCGCTCTGCATAAGTAGCATACGCCACGGTAAGGAGGACAAATATAAATGTCACTAGTACCTTGGCAACCATAGCGATGTAATACATCATCGGCAGACCTAATATTTCCATTCCCATCTGTCCCTCTTTTCTTGCAAGTATTAAGCAACCAGTTATAATCAGTTTTTACTTTGACAGAGACACCATGGTGACGGCAGAACCGCTCCATATCTTGTTTACTGGTGCAGCCGGAAAATGGTACGGAATAAAAACCACACCTTCCGGGATTCTCAAACTCACTTTCGCCTTAAGCTGCAGCGAACCGCTCGACGATGAAACTGTTACAAGATCGTTATCATTAATGGAACTGCTAATTGCATCGGCTCGCGACATTTCCACATACGCATCCGGACAGACATGAACAGGTCCTTCACCATGCTGAGAAAGTGTACCGTTGTGATACAGTACGCTACCGGTAACGAGGGCAAGTTTCCCTTGAGCAGCAGTGATTTGAGCAGCAACGGGTACAACAAATACCGGATTAATTGAAACCGGAGCAAAGGCCCCTTCATTACCTAGCGTTGCGTAAGTCATACTTTCATATCCGGGCGTGTTGGCCGATATTTCAGCAAACTGTACTGCAGGTGTTACCGGCGGAGTGCCGCCCATCTTTGCAATAAGAGATGATATTATTTCAAAGTCGGATTTAGACTTGCCAATTTTATTTATAGCCGGTTTGACATACTGCACACGCCGGTCTGTACTGGTGTATGTCCCTTCTTTTTCTGCAAAAGAACAGGCAGGAAGAACTATATCTGCAAGTTCGGCTGTTTCAGTCAGAAAAAGATCTGAAACAATCAGAAACTCAACTGCATCAAGAGCAGCTTTAACTTTTGCATTATCAGGATAGGATGTTAGGGGATTTTCACCGGCAACAAGTAAAGTCTTTACCGTTCCTGACGTACAGGCATCCAGGATTTGCAGTGCATTCATGCCGCCTTCCCGTGGATAGAAACCCATATCAACGGCACCCTGGCTGTTATTTTTTTCGGACAGGCAGAGAACACCGCACCCTTCCTTACCGAACTTACCGGTAAGAATAGCAAGATTGGCAACTGCGGTCGCGAGATCAGCGGTGTGACCCGCGTAACCGAGACCGGTAGGAAAGAGTATCAGCGCTTTTTCCGCTGAAGCATAATCAGCAGCTAATTTATTAATACTTTCTGCGGTAATTCCGCTCGTGGCGGCGACTGTTTCCGGTGTAAAACCGGCTAGTGCTTTTACCAGTTCAGGATAACCGGGGAGAGAGACTGCTGAGTCATCTGCAAGTTTCTGATCAATGATGGAATTACATAACGCATTTAATACAGCAACTTCAGCTCCCGGAATATGAACCTGTGTATTGGCCCCCGGAAGTTTCGAGAGTTTGCCTCTTTTGTCGGAAAGGATATTAAGTTTTATGCCCTTGTTCTTGACACCCATATTTATCTCAAAACCGATTACCGGATGAGTTTCATAAGTATCGGTTTTAACAACCAGCAGCAGATCGCTCTTCTGAATGTCAAGTATCGACGCTGAAGAAGCAGCAGAGCCGAAACTGCGCACGAAACCTTCAGTCAGAGCGGCATGAGCATAGCCTGCGGAGTTGTCAAAGTTCTTGGAGCCGATATTGTCCAGCATCATTTTTTTAAACAGAGTCAGTTCTTCATTGGCCAGACGCGGAGTGGCGAGCGCAGCAACGGAGTTCCCGCCTTTAAGTCGGGTGGCTACTATTTCCAGTGCCTCGTCCCATGTTGCTTCAGTCAGGCGCCCGTTTTTACGAATCAGCGGAGTTGTCAGGCGATTTTCTGAATTTATGAACTGGTAGCCAAAACGACCACGTACGCAGAGTTGCCCCTTATGAAAACCCTGGTTTTCATTATATACAGTGGTAAGAACCTTGTTGTCCTTGACTCCAAGCGTTAGATTGCAGCCAGTCCCACAATAACCACAAACAGAGTTATGATTTGTAAGGGCCCAGAAGCGTGCTTTATGCTTGAACGGACGAGCGAGAAGCGCTCCGACAGGACAGACCGAAACACATGAACCGCAGAATTCGCAGTCGAGAGGTTTTTCAAAATCGCAGCCGATTTTAGTTTCAATACCACGATCAATAAATGTTAAAGCTCCGAAAGCGACGATCTCATCACAGATGCGCACACATTTGCCGCAAAGTACGCAACGGTTCATGTCGCGCTCGATCAATGGATTGTTATAGTCGATTTCATGCTGAAATTTAGAATCTACAAAACGGTTGCTGTCTACCTGGTAATCGTATGTTAAGTTTTGCAGATCACAATCTCCGCCCTTGTCGCAGACAGGACAATCAAGCGGGTGATTCAACAGCAGAAGCTCAAGCACCAATTTTCGTGCTTTTATTATCTCGGGAGTGTCCGTCCGAATGATCATGCCTTCAGTTGCAGGAGTCGTGCATGAGGGAATCTGGCGCCCTTTCATCTGTTCGACTTCAACAAGACACATCCGACACGCGCCGAATGGCTTGAGCTTTTTGTCATGGCACAGGATAGGGATTTTTATGCCGTTTAACTTGGCGGCTTCATAAATCGTGCAATCTTTGGGTGCAGTAACCTGCTTGTCGTTTATAGTAAGATTAACCATCTAAAACCTCTGTGTGTTAGTTTGATCGGCGTATCCAGTTAAGCCTGGTTATTCAATGGCCATAAAGCGGCAAGCGTCGTAACATGATTTACACTTGGTACACTTGGACTTATCCAAAAATGCTAACTGCCCTTTTTCCCAAACGATAGCATCAACCGGACAGGCTTTTTTGCAAGCTCCACATTTGACGCACTTCTCTGCACTTATCTCCCAGAGCAGCAGATCTTTACAACAGTTGGAGGGACAGCGTTTATCTGTAATATGTGCTTCATACTCGTGGCGGAAATATTTTATAGTTGAAAGGACCGGGTTAGGTGCTGTTTGTCCGAGACCACACAAAGAGGCTTTTTTAATCGATTCACCTAAATCGACCAATGTTTCCAAATCAGACAGTTGACCATTTCCTTCGGTGATCCTGGTCAGAATATCCAGCATGACCTTCAGACCGATTCGGCAGGGAACACATTTACCGCATGATTCAGTACGAGTAAATGTCAGGAAGAATTTGGCGACGTCCACCATGCAGGTGGTTTCATCCATGACAACCAGGCCGCCTGAACCCATCATTGCGCCGGCCTGTATCAGCGCATTATAGTCAACCAGTGTATCCAGTAATTCCTCGGGTATACAACCGCCGGATGGTCCTCCAGCCTGAACAGCCTTGAACTTGCGGTTGTTAACAATGCCGCCGCAAACATCGAATAAAACTTCACGCACTTTCATACCAGCCGGAACTTCTACCAAACCAGTATGCTTAACCTTACCGGTGACGGCGAAGATCTTTGTGCCCTTGGTTGTTTCCGTTCCAAGCGCTGCGTACCACTCTGATCCTCTGCTGATGATATGACGGACGTTGGCAAAGGTTTCAACGTTGTTAATATTGGTGGGATACCCCCACAGACCTTTAACAGCCGGAAATGGAGGGCGCGGTCGACTCATACCACGTTCTCCCTCAATGGAGGCCATCAGCGCAGTTTCCTCACCACATACAAAAGCGCCGGCGCCCATTTTAATCCGCATGTCGAAATCAAGTCCCCAACCGCGAATATTTTTACCGAGATAACCTTTTTCATAGCAAACATCTATTGCATGCTGCAGACGCTGTACAGCCAGTGGATATTCGGCACGGACATAAACATAACCGTATGTTGCGCCAATTGCGTAACCGGCAATCTGCATGCCTTCGATAATGCAGTAAGGATCGCCTTCGAGAACAGACCGGTCCATAAAAGCGCCTGGGTCGCCCTCATCAGCGTTACAGATCAGATATTTATGATCCCCTGGTGATGCCTTGCAAAATGACCACTTCATACCGGTCGGGAATCCGCCGCCGCCACGGCCGCGCAGCCCGGATTTTTTGACCTCTTCGATTACTTCTTCAGGCTTCATTGACTTGACACACTTTTCTAAAGCCTGAAAACCGATTGACGGTTCGGCCAGATATGCGTCAAGACTATCAGGATCAATTTCACCACAGTTGCCCATAACAACACGCATCTGTTTTTCCAGAAATTTGTTGTAATACGGTTTCGCTTTACGTTTTTCAATCGTAGCGCCAGCCATAATATGTTCTTTGACTATCTGTTCTACTTCTTCCGGAAGAACAAAGTCATATGTAATCCGTCCCTGTTCAGGGGTGATGATATCGACAAGGACGTCATTGGCGCATAGACCACGGCAGCCGGTCTTGATGACATCGCAGCGATTGCCGATTGTCGCATTCAGACCCTGCTCGGCAATTACGCGATTGAACGCCTCCTCGACACCTTTTGCCCCGGCCGAAATCCCGCCAGTTCCCTGGCAAATAAGAATTTGAATAGCTTTATTATCGCTCATGCGTTATGTCCTCTAGCGTGAGTCCGCTTAATCAAGCGGGATTGCTGAATATTTTGCTACTATTTCATCAACTTTTTGAACGGTCATCTTACCGTAAGTATCATCGTTGACCATTGCGAGAGGCGCCATACCGCATGCCCCAAGACAGGCAACCTCTTCAAAAGTATAGCGAAGATCAGCGGATGTTTCCGTATGCTTGATGTGCAGGAGGTTATAAAATGTCTCTTTAATCCTCTGCGCACCCTGAACATGACAGGCGGTCCCAACGCAAACGCGAATAATAAAACGGCCGCGTGGTTTGAGGTGAAACTGTGCGTAGAAAGTAAGCACCCCGTAGATCTGGCTTGGGTACACGTTTAACCGTTCTGC
This sequence comes from Deltaproteobacteria bacterium, assembly GCA_019162745.1. Lineage (GTDB taxonomy): Bacteria > Desulfobacterota > Desulfuromonadia > Geobacterales > Pseudopelobacteraceae > JACRCG01. The sequence continues at coordinate 32,283 of JAFLLC010000004.1, forward strand.
GACATAGTCCGCTACCTTGCGGGGCACATAACCGTATGTATCCTGAATACCCTGCAGTACCGGCATGAGATTACCCGGCAAATCAATATATTTGTCAATAACCACGTCGGCCTTGGCAAGGTCAACTTCCGGTTCTTGTTCTTCTACCTGCTGCGCTGCTACGTCACTCATGCGCCCCATCTCCTTTGGATCATGCGGAGTTATCTGTCTATTTCACCAAGAACGATGTCCAAGGTACCGATTACGGCTACGAGGTCGGCAATCATTGAACCAACACTCATCTGTTCGATCGCCTGGAGATTCACGAATGAAGGCGGTCGTATTCTCAGACGCTCCGGTTTGTTACCGCCATCGCTGACGATATAGTAACCGAGTTCGCCCTTTGGTGCTTCCACACCCTGGTAAACTTCTCCAACCGGTGCAGCAAAACCCTCGGATGCGATCTTGAAGTGATGAATAAGCCCCTCGATACTATTGTAAACGCTTTCTTTAGGCGGATAGCAAACCTGAGGAAAATCGGCAAGCACCGGTCCCGGTTTGAGTTTGTCCAGACCCTGCCGGACAATTTTACAGGCTTCACGCATTTCGATCAGACGTACTTTATACCGGTCAAACGTGTCGCAATTTTCACCGGTCGGCACCTTAAACTGATACTTGTCGTATCCGCTGTATGGATTGTCACGCCGCAGATCCCAATCGACTCCTGATCCGCGCAGTGCGGGACCTGTGAGTCCAATTTCAATGGCATCTTCAGCTGAGATAACACCGTTGCCGACCGTACGCTTGAGCCAGATCGGGTTAGTTGTCAAAAGGCCTTCATACTGGTCCAGATACCCGGGCATAGAGTCGATAAAATCGCTGACTTTTTTAACAAACTCATCCGGCACGTCCTGCGAGAGGCCGCCGACACGGAAGTAGTTTGATGTCATACGGGCGCCGGAGATCAATTCATATATCTCCATGACTGTCTCACGCTCACGGAATGCATAGATAAAAACGGTCATTGCACCGATATCAAGAGCGTGACAAGCAAGCCATACCAGATGCGATTCAAGCCTGGTCAACTCGTTCATAATCACCCTGATAGTTTCTGCGCGTTCAGGCACATCTACCGCCATCAGCTTTTCAACCGCCAGGATGTATCCCAGATTGTTGCTCATAGGAGCCAGATAATCGAGTCTGTCGGTCAGTGGCAGGATCTGGTGATAGGTACGGTGTTCAGACAGTTTTTCAACACCACGATGCAGGAAACCGATATGCGGGGTAACCTTGACGATCACCTCGCCGTCAAGTTCAAGTACGAGGCGCAGAACCCCGTGGGTACTCGGGTGCTGTGGACCCATATTTAGTGTCATTGTTTCAGTAGTAGCCATGTATCGCCTCTTCTATGATCGAATTACAGAACGATGTAGTAAAACTATGACAAACGCCCTTTATAGGGTTCACGGTCTGGTCCCTGTAACGGATAGTCTTTGCGGAGCGGGTGCCCTACCCAGTCATCAGCCATGAGAATACGCCGGAGGTCGGGATGTCCGTCAAACGTGATGCCGAACAGGTCATAGACTTCACGCTCCAGCCAGTTAGCCGTTTTCCATACCTGGGTTGCAGTCGGGATACGGCAATCAGCCTCTGTTACCGGGGTCTTGATGCGCAAACGATCTTTGTTGGGAATCGAATAGAGCAGGTATACCATCATAAACCGCTCTTCTTTTTTCCCTAAATAATCAACTGCAGTAAGGTCGGTAAGCAGGTTGTACTGCAGTGACTGCTTCAGGAACGAAAGGATTTCAATAATAGACTCTTTCGCAACTGTTACCGTCACTTCTCCCCTGAATTCGACAACATCAATGATTGAAGCGCTAAATTTTTCCTTCAGCTTCAGTACTGCGCGATTGTTTTCTGCCATGATATCCAACCCTTTTGTGGGATTTAAGTACTTTATTGATGCTTAGAAGATCAAGCCTCTTCCAGATTATACCGCTCGCCCAGTCCGATGGCGGACCCGAATGAGTTACGATCCTTCATAATCTTGTCCTGCAGCTTCATCAGACCGAACAACAGCGCTTCGGGGCGCGGCGGACAGCCGGGGATGTAGACATCAACCGGCAGCGCCTCATCAATTCCCTGTACTACACTATAGGTGTCAAAGATACCGCCGGAGCAGGCGCAGGCACCCATGGCAATAACCCATTTAGGCTCGGGCATCTGCTCATAGACCGTCCGGATAACCGGCAGCATCTTTTTGGTAACTGTCCCGGCAATAATAATGCAGTCAGCCTGGCGGGGAGAAGCGCGAAAAATGATGCCGAAACGGTCGAGGTCATTATGAGATGCACCGGTAGCCATCATCTCGATTGCACAGCAAGCCAGACCAAAGGTCATCGGCCAGATGGACGATTTCCGTGACCAGTTCACAAGCGCATCAAGTGACGTGGTGATTACATTTTCGCCAAGCGGATTATCTACTCCCATTCCAGCGCTCCTTTTTTCCAGACATATATGTAACCGACGAAGAGGATAACAATAAATACTCCCATCTCAACCAACCCGAACATTCCCAGTTTTTTGTAGAGAATCGCCCAAGGATAAAGGAACACCGCCTCTATATCGAACAGAATGAACAACATGGCGATCACGAAAAACTTGATCGAATAACGTTCCCGAGCTGTTCCAACAGGGTCACAACCACTTTCGTACGGCTGCAGCTTAAGCTTTGACGGTTTTTTGGGACCTATCAGAGACGAAAACACAAGGGAAGCTAGCCCGAAGAGGACCGCTACAAGCACCATAAATAATATTGGTAAATATGTACCAAGCATTGATAACCCTCCTTACTGCGATACTGTATACTGTATACAACGACGCTTGTAATAGGTTATTTGAATTTCTTTGTCAACTGTTTTTTTACTGTTAATAAATCCGGCAACTATTGCTCTTGGACCTAAAAATATAAATAAAATTACGGCTTTACCATTGACATCGACTGATACTATATGATATCGTGGCGACTGACATAATCTTTATTTAGCTATATAATTTTCCACACAGGGGGTTGTCTAATGATGAATCACGAACGCTCCAGTTTACTTTTCCAACAGGCTAAAGCATCCATTCCCGGCGGTGTCAACAGCCCAGTTCGCGCCTTTAAATCGGTGGGTGCCGATCCTCTTTTCATCAAGAAGGGGTCTGGCTCCCATATATATGACGAGGACGGCAACAACTTTATTGACTACGTCGGTTCATGGGGGCCGATGATCGTCGGTCATTGCCACCCGGATATCATCAAAGCTGTCCAGGACACCATGGCCAGCGGCGCCAGCTTCGGGGCGCCGACGGAGAGAGAGACTCTTCTTGCCAATCTGATAATAGAAGCGGTTCCGTCCATTGAGATGGTGAGAATGGTCAGTTCCGGCACTGAAGCTACCATGAGCGCCATTCGCCTTGCCCGAGGCTTTACCGGACGAGACAAGATTCTCAAATTCTCCGGCTGCTATCACGGCCATGCCGATTCACTGCTTGTCAAGGCAGGATCAGGCGCCGCCACATTCGGTGTGCCCGACTCTCCCGGTGTCCCGGCTGAGATCGCCAGACTAACGCTTACCGCCGAATATAATTCACTCGTTTCGGTAAGAGGCTTGATCGCCGAAAACAAAAACAGTATCGCCTGTATCATCGTTGAGCCTGTTGCCGGCAACATGGGGACGATCCCACCCCGCGAGGGTTTTCTGGAAGGTCTTCGGGAAATATGTACTAATGAAGGAATAATATTGATTTTTGACGAAGTCATGTCCGGCTTCCGTGTCGCCTACGGTGGCGCCCAGGAATTGTACGGCGTTACTCCGGACATGACAACTCTCGGCAAAATCATCGGAGGTGGCCTTCCGGTCGGAGCCTTTGGCGGAAAACGTGACATCATGGAAAAACTTTCGCCATCCGGAGGAATCTATCAGGCCGGTACGCTGTCCGGCAACCCGCTCGCCATGTCGGCGGGGATTGCAACATTGAATATTCTCAAACAGCCTGGTTTTTATGAGCTGCTCGAAATAAAAAGTCGTGCTATTGCCGACGGAATCGCCAAGGCGGCAAGAGAGGCCGGATATCCGCTATACTCGACCCGTGTCGGCAGCATGTTTTGTTCCTTTTTCAGCAAAGGCGAGGTTTTTGACTGGCCCACCGCCAGCCGGTGCGACACAAAAGCCTTTGCAAAATATTTCCTCGCCATGCTTGATGAGGGGATCTACCTTGCTCCATCCCAATTTGAGACGACGTTCGTTTCTGCCGCAATCAGCGATACCGATATCGACTGCACGATTGCAGCCGCAACTAAATGCTTCAAGCTGATCGCGTAGCTAGTGATTAATTTCTGTTTGACATATCGACTGTATCTATGGTAAGCAATACCGTTTTTATGCCTCTTTCACCGGTGGCTTCCCATGGCTGGTAACAATCGTGATCTTTTTCGCAGCCTTGCCATGGTTTCCAGTATGGGTATTTCCGTTGTCCTTGCGATTGCCATCGGGGTGTGGTTCGGACTGACCCTTGACCGCTGGCTCGGCACGGCACCATGGTTCTTTTATATTTTTCTGTTTATAGGGATTGGGGCCGGTTTCAAGAATGTTTACATTATTGCCGGCAGGGAGATTCGCAAAAGCGATGATAACGATCAACGAGGATAACCTCTTTGCTGTCATCATCAAGGGGAGTCTGGTGTTGCTGGTTTTTTTGACGCTGGCAGGCTGGGTTTTCTTTTCGCGACCTTTCGCTTTTGGTGCTCTGGCCGGCGGATGTATCGCCATAGTCAACTTCTTCTGGATTCGCAACGTACTGCAGCGCATTCTCGGGCAACTGCCCGCCAGGGCTGCCGCGTATGCGCAGATCAGGTTTATCGGCCGTTTGAGCATCACAGGGGTGATCCTCTACTTTATTATAACTTCCGGCATATTTTCACTGGCCGGACTTTTTATCGGGCTCTCCGTTATTGTAATCAATATAATTGCACTTTCACTATACAGCGCCCTGCGCGCAGGAGGTTAGCTTCATGGTTCACCCGTTACTGTTTCTTGAATTTTTCCGCAAGCTGCTGGCCCCGCTACATTTGCCAGAAGCAAGTGTTGATGCGATCAGCTACACCTGGCTGATCATCGCTCTGCTCCTCGTTCTTTCAGTGCTGGCCACATCGGCACTGAAGGCCATTCCTGGCGGATTGCAGAACTTCATGGAAACTGTCATCGGCGGCATTGAAACCATGATCGTCGACACAATGGGAGAGCATGGCCGCCCCTACTTCCCGCTGATCGCCACACTCGCAATCTTCGTCCTCGTATCCAACCTAATCGGTCTGATTCCCGGGTTTTTCCCGCCAACAGCCAATATCAACACAACGGCTGCCTGTGCGGTAATAGTCTTCATCTCCACCCATGTGGTTGGGATCAAACACCATGGTCTGGGTTATATAAAACACTTCCTTGGGCCTATCGCCTGGCTGGCGCCAATTATGTTTTTCATTGAAGTTATTGGCCATGTAAGCCGCCCGGTTTCACTGACTCTGCGTCTGTTCGGTAACATGAACGGTCACGAACTCGTATTGATGATATTCTTCGGCTTGGCGCCCTTCCTCGTACCGCTGCCAATGATGCTGATGGGTGTCCTTGTTTCTTTTATCCAGGCATTCGTCTTCATGCTTCTGGCAATGATCTACATCCAGGGTTCGCTTGAGCACGCACATTAATCTTAATTTCAGATACTCCTATACTATTTAGGAGACAAAACAAACGGAGGTAGTAAAAATGGATTTTTTCACGATGTGCGTTCTGGCAGCAGGTATTGGTATGGCACTGGGCACTGTAGGCACCGGCATTGGCCAGGGTCTCGCAGTTAAAAGCGCTGTTGAAGGCGTTTCCCGCAACCCCGGCGCTTCCGGCAAGATCCTGACCACAATGATGATCGGTCTGGCCATGATCGAGTCCCTGGCAATCTATGCACTGGTTGTCTGCCTGATCATTCTGTTCGCCAACCCCTACAAAGATATCGCTCTTAAACTGGCTGAAACCGTAGCCAAGTAACTTCTGCTTTTATGCCGTTGCAAAAAGGAAAAGGGTATCCATTTATGGATACCCTTTTCCTTTTTGCAACGGCATAAACCAACGTACCAACGTATTGATTTATTCATCGTCCTTCAGCACGCCAACCGCCTCATTTGATTCGGTACTTTCCATCACCTCTCCTGATTCAAGCACAATCAGCGCCCTGGCTGAATAGAGGTACTGCACACCCCGCTCAAGGGCTGCGTCAACATACTCGCTGCCTTTCAGCGGCTCCTTGTTAAGAGCCTGATGCGACCTGGCAGCCGCTGCGGAGCGGCGGTACAGGTTATAACCGAGCAGACTCCCTGACTTCGTCGGCTGCGATGAAAATTGCAGTTTCACCTCCGTAGGAAGCGACTCTGCTTTCAGGACAGGCGCAGGAAGAGGCGCAGCCACACGGACGGACGCGGTTGATGAGGAGGCGCCATCCACACCATCAGCAGTAAATGAAACGATACGGTACGAATATAAATTTTCTGCAGCCACATCACCATCAAGCAGCACAAGTTGATTTGTGAAGCGTTGGGTATCAGCCGGCAGGTGATCAAGGTAGAGCGTGCGAAACAGCCTGTAATCGGCCAGACAGGATCGGCAGATGTCTTTCTGGTAAGCATCTGCCACTCGCCGGCTGATTTTTAAACCGGCCACATCCCGCAGCGGACGGCCGGCCCGATCCTTGTCAGGGATAGCAAACTGGAGCTTTACTGCAGCACCGCTCTGCTGCGCAGTAACAGCAGCCGGTGCTGCAGGGAGCAGCATGTCGGGATAGACCAGCGGACCCTTCTTACCGCAGGCGGTTGTCGTCAACAACAGGCCAGCTATCAACAGAAATCGGACACTTAAAATCATTGTTTCACCTCTGCAGGCAATACAGAGTCCAGCTTTATCTCGAACGGACCGGCAGATGATAAAAAACGGACCCTGTCTGCCTTAATATTAGTGATCTTGGCCCCCGCAACAACAGCGCCTTCTTTAAGGAGAAAACCGTTGACAACTGCCCTCCGGGCAGCGCGAGACTCCTGCCAGGCTATACCGGACAGCATGATACCGGCGGGGGCCGGTACGGTTTGAGCAGGTTGTATTGTAGAAAGAGATTGAACTTTGACCTTTTTTTGCGGACTCCGGACACTCCGTGCAGAAGATTCACCCCCTACAACCACTTCTTCTCTTTTTGGTACAGCACGGTCAGCAGCAGACGGCACTGAAGGCATTATAGCCACAGGGACTGGTACTGGCAGGGGCTCAACCGGCATCGGCGCCGGAGTGGGCGAAAACAGGGCAGGAGACTGTACGGTAGCAGTCGTCGGAACTTCAGCCGGACGTGTTTCAGCCGTATTTTTCTTGTCGTTTCCCTGAAGCAGAAACCATGTACCCGTAAAAGTCAGCAGCGATGCCACAACAATAAGCATCACTATTTTCCAGATTCCGGCTCTGGCTGCCGGCCGTTTACGTTCCTGGAAAAGATCGCCGGAGATACTGATCCTTCCATCCGGCTGCGCTTTTTTATTTTTTTCATGCTCGATTTTTTTCAGAGCGTCAAGAATATAACTCATAATATCAGGTCACTTTCCGGCAAACAGCCGTCTCGATATTCGGTTCCAGAACCCTTCACTGCCGTCAACAGATTGGAGCTCTTTTATAACCTCCGCAGCCATCGAAGATGACACAGACAGGAGTTCACGCGTCCAGGCCATAACCAGTGCCTGTTCACAAGCTACATTTATCAACCGGGGGATGCCGTGTGAAAACCGGTAGATACGTTTTACCGCCGCGGGTGAGAATATATCCGGGATCCGGCTGCCTGAGATCTTTAGGCGGTGGTTGATGTAATGGGCGGCATCATCAAGTTTTATCGGCGTCAGCCGACTGCGCACCGTAATACGTTGGTTCAACTGGCGCAGGTCATGCCTCCGGAGAACATCATTCAACTCCGGCTGCCCGGCCAGTATGATCTGGATCAGCTTATCCCGTTCAGTCTCCAGGTTGGAGATCATACGCACCTGTTCAAGAACGTCAGGAGCCAGATTCTGCGCTTCATCAATAACGAGAACAACAGTCCGTCCGGCGCTGTTTTGCTCGATCAGAAAACGGTTGAGTGCGTCCAGATATCCGGAGCGATTCCTTTCATCAGCCTCGACACCAAGCTCCCGGCAAATACCGGCCAGAAGCTGTTCGCCTGACAGACACGGATTGAAGATAAGAGCGCTTGTATACTTCTCAGGATCGAGTTGAGCCAGCAGCGTGCGGAGCATTGTTGTCTTGCCGGTTCCGACTTCGCCCGTCAGGGCGATAAAGCCGGCATGACTATCGACGCCGTAGAGTAATCGGGCAAACGCCTCGCGGTGAATACTGCTCAAAAATACAAAATGCGGGTTTGGTGTAATCGTGAATGGCTTTTCAGAAAAGCCGAAGAAATCACAGTACATGGTGGATCAGTTTCCCGCTCGCACGTTCTGAATTTCATTCCATACACGCTCACGAGCCGTTCCGCCCGGAATGTTTCGGGCATTAACACTGGCCTCTACGGTAATACATGCAAAGATATCGGTGTCGATCTTAGCCGAGAAAAGTTGCCATTCAGTCAGTGAAAGATCGGCAATATCCATTTCGTTTTCAACACAGTACGCGACCGCTTTACCGACAACTTCATGAGCATCACGGAAGGGAAGCCCCTTGCGCACCAGGTAATCGGCAACATCAGTAGCGGTTGAAAACCCCTCTCCTGCCGATTTGCGCATGTTTTCAGTGTTAATCCGCATCTCACGGATCATATCGGCAAAGATTTTGAGGCTTCCCTTGACGGTATCAATCGTATCGAAGAGCGGCTCCTTATCCTCCTGCATATCCTTATTGTAGGCGAGCGGCAGAGCCTTCATGGTCGTCAGCAGCGCCATCAGATTGCCGTATACCCGGCCGGTCTTGCCACGCACCAACTCCGGCACATCAGGGTTTTTCTTCTGCGGCATGATCGATGAGCCAGTACAGAAACCGTCAGATAGTTCAATGAACTGAAATGCGCTCGTTGACCAGAGGATCAACTCTTCCGAGAAACGGGACAGGTGCATCATCAGAATCGAGGCGTCAGCCAGAAACTCGAGGGCGAAATCCCGGTCTGAAACCGCATCGAGCGAGTTCCGGGTTATTGACGGAAAATCAAGCTGTTCGGCTACATATTCACGGTCGATCGGGAAGGTCGTACCAGCCAGCGCACCTGCTCCCAAAGGGAGAACATTGACCCGCCTGAGACAATCTTCCAGCCTCCCCTTGTCGCGTTTGAACATCTCGACATACGCCATCAGGTGATGAGCAAACAGGATCGGCTGAGCGGTCTGCAGATGGGTGAAACCGGGCATAAACGTATCCAGATTGGCTTCGGCCTGATTCAGTAGGGCATCTAGCAGCAGGTCGATATAGGTTACGATCTCAACTATCTCATCCCGCAGATAGAGCCGGATATCGAGCGCCACCTGATCGTTTCGGGAACGTCCGGTGTGCAGGCGTTTGCCAGCCTCACCGATGGCGGCCGAGAGGCGCGATTCTATGTTCATATGAATATCTTCGAGGCTGATGGAAAAATCAAACTCGCCGCCCTCAATCTGCTCCAATATCTTGCGCAGACCGTGGATTATCTGCTCCATATCCTCCAGCGAGATTATCCCTTGCTTCCCCAGCATGCGGGCATGGGCGATGGAACCGCGAATATCCTGATGGTACAGGCGCTTGTCGAATTGGATAGAAGCCGTAAACTCCTCAACGAATTTATCAGTTGGTTGGGTGAAACGTCCGCCCCATAATTTGTCTTTGGACATGGTATATTGTTTCCTTGTGATGATTTTGAAATTGGAGTCCGTACTATACGCGAAAACTAGATAAAATTAAAATCAAAGTATAGGCACTGCATTTACTGGGGAGTTTTGCAGTAAAATATACGCAGCAAGCGGGCATTGTGCATATTTAAATCACTACATATTAAGCTCTATGCGCCAACATTCCGCCCTGCATTAGAACCAATTGCCGGTTCATCGACGTTGACCTTGCGCCACACGCCGGACTCGTCAACAGCCATGATGGCATGCACCTTGAGTGGTACCCGCGAGGTGCGTGGGTCAATCTCGTGCTGTGGAGGGAGGTTGAAATAAAACAGCCGGGTTCCCTTGCCGAAACGAAGCCGACATACCGGGGCACCGTCAAAGTCATCCGTGGCAAATTCTGAAAAGCTGACCTGTGCCAAACGGTGATTACGGTTGACCACGACATAAGAACTGCCAAAAGCGCTCTTCGCGGTGGAACATTCAATCGTCGTTTCGTCAGATGCGTTGCCGAAGACGGTTACCGTCTCGCGCACACCCGGCGTATCTTCCAGGTATTCACCGTAGAATCCGCTGATTACATCGCGATAGGAGCGGTGTTCCGGCTTGGGATTGCACTGGATTACGAACAGAGCATCCAACCCCTGCCGTGTAGTAAAGAAGATCTGGTTTGAGTGGTCAATAATCTGCCGTATGTTGGACGTGTAGAGGTCGCGGTACAGGTAATCAAGGCAGATAATGGCCATGAAGTTGAAGCAGGACGGACGGCTGCGGAAGAGATAAAAATGCCTGCCACGATACAGATCATGAAACTTGTCGATGTACTCCTCACCGTGGAACGGATGGCTCTTGGCTTCAAGGAAGACCCGCATACGGCCGTCGGCTTCCTTGACGGCAACGCAGCACCAGTTGACCGGCATATCCAGGACATCGCCGGAATCGATATCATGGTCCACTAACACGAGCGCCTCAGCGTTATCCTCACGGAAACGCTCAAGCAGGGCGCGGTAGGCACGAAGCCTGATATGCTCGACACCGAAAACGGTTACTGTATTCGGGCGAAAACGTTCTCCGATCGTCGTCAACATATCATCGAAACGGGCGGTTGGGATGCTTGATTCCGGAAACAGCAAAAAATGAAGCTTCTTCAGGTTCCCTTCCCCTGCCGCCACCAGATCCAGAACCGAACTGACCAGGCGCCACTTTTCTTCCGGATCTACCAGGGAAAAACCGATATCAGCCCGCTTGAGGTGATTGGGAATCTGGGCGATCATGCAGTGCAGGTGGTGACCGAGGGGAAATTCGAGATTTACTTTTTTATCAATAATTTCAGGCATCGGCTCTGTTCGTGATGTCACATGAGCAGAACTCCGGAAACACCTTTCCCAGGATGTAGCGAGCGCCGGCTGGTATGGTATAGCGGGGCAATTCGAGAGAGGGAACCCATGCAAACTCGGCTACCTCATTCTCGTTGTGGACAACATCGCAATAAAGCGGCCGGCAGCGGTAATAGAGGATCACGAAATGGCAATTGTCCTCGCCGGGGGTAAGGTGTTCGAAGACATCTATCAGCTCATCGACTTCTATCTCCAGCCCCACCTCTTCGTGTACTTCCCGCTTCAACGCTTCCAGGATAGGTTCACCAAGATCAATCTTCCCCCCCGGCATAACCCACAGGTCGAGGAAGGGGGGGATACTCCGTTTTGTCAGGAGTACCCGCCCGTCATCGTCTACAATCACCGCCACAACAGAGGTGACGATGTGCTCCTTTTTGAAGCGCTTCTTCGTCAATCCCTACTTCTTCCTGTTAGCATTCATCAGCGACCTGATGCGCAGCCGCAGGGAGTTGATCTTGATAAACCCCTCAGCGTCCGCCTGATTGAAGACCTGATCCTTCTCGAAGGTAGCAAAATCGAGGTTAAAGAGCGAATCACTCTCGGACTTGCGGCCGACGGTGCGGCAAAGCCCCTTGTACAATTTTACTCTGGCTACACCGTTGACGCATTTCTGGGAATCATCAATCAGGGTCTGCAGCATCTGGCGCTCGGGTGAGAACCAGTAACCGCTGTAAATCTGTTTGGCATACTCAGGAATCAGCCCATCGCGGATACGCATGACTTCACGATCCATGGTGATCTGCTCGACCGCCGAATGTGCCTCAAACAGAATCGTACCACCAGGGGTCTCGTAAACGCCGCGCGATTTCATCCCAACCGAGCGGTTCTCCAGCAGATCAACCCTGCCGACACCATGCTGGCCGCCAAGGAAGTTCAGGTGTGCAAGCAACTGGGCCGGCGTCATTTTTTCGCCATCAACAGCGACAGCGTTGCCGTTTTTAAATTCAATCTCCACATACTGCGGTTTGTTGGGAGCCTTTTCCGGTGATTTCGTCAGCACGTAGATCTCTTCCGGTGCTTCAGCCCAGGTATCCTCAAGAATGCCGCCTTCAAAGGAGATATGCAGCAGGTTACGATCTGACGACCAGGGGCGCTTCTTGATGGTCGGAATGGGGATATCGTTCTTTTTGGCATATTCGATCAGCGCCTGACGGCTGTTCAGATCCCACATCCTCCAGGGGGCGATAACCTTGATGGAAGGGTCGAAATGATAATACGCCAATTCGAAACGGACCTGGTCGTTCCCTTTGCCGGTAGCGCCATGGGAAACGGCATCGCACTTCTCCTTGGCGGCGATCTCCATCTGGCGCTTGGCGATCAGCGGACGGGCGATGGAGGTGCCGAGGAGATAGTGTCCCTCGTAGATGGCGTTGGCACGGAACATCGGGAAAACGAAGTCGCGCACGAACTCCTCTTTCAGGTCGTCGATGTAGACCTTGTCAGCGCCGGTGGCCAGAGCCTTTTCGCGAACCGGATCAAGCTCTTCCCCCTGCCCCAGGTCGGCCGAAAAAGCGACCACCTTGCAGCCATACTCGTTTTTCAGCCATTTCAGAATGATGGAGGTGTCCAAACCGCCGGAATAGGCCAGAACGATTTTTTTAATTTCCTGTTTTTTTGCCATGTTGTTTCTCCTTAAAATTTTGTTATGTGGCGTACGGTTTATCAACAACAATCAGCCGTATTTTTTTCAGCAACTTCAAATGCATGTTTTGTTTCTTACAAATTTTAGAATCAAATCATCCATAGATTAACTTTCCAAAATGCGTGGCGTTATACACAAATTTTATTCACCCAATAACTCCCGAAACCTGCCACGCACTTCCATACAGAGCTTCACCGCTTCTGCTGCCATCGCCTTATCAGCCGTTTCACCCGGATAGCGATAATCAACAGCAAAAACAGTAAGAACCTGTAACACCTGCCGAAGAGTGTCCAGTATTGGTACAACCGTTATCACCTTATCAAGAAGCATGAACAGGTTATGGGTCTTGCCAAACTCAACATCATGCTCCTGTAAAAACGCCTTGAGATATTTCTCCGCGCACTGCTGGGCGTGAAAACAAGCCGCATCATAATTTGGCGTTTTTCTCGCTCGAAGTTCCCGTTGAGCGGTAGCAAAATCACCATCGGCTTTATCTACCCACTCACGCGTGAGCGATTTCATACAGCACTTTTCCTTTTTCTAATATTTCACGCAAAAAGAAATCGTTCATTTTCAAGCGTTCTGTAACCTGCTCTTGGGTGCGCACGATCAGATCCAGTGGTATTGACGGTTTGAGAGCGCGAATAATTTCTACCGATTTTTGTGCGCTTTTCCCTTCAAATGGCAAAATAACAAGCATATCCACGTCGGAATCATCTGTCGGGTTTCCGTACGCGTACGACCCAAACAGAACAATCTTCTGTGGACTAAAAATCTCCGCAATCTGCCGTGCTACGGCAGATATTTTCTCAACTGATGCCATGACTATATTCCTGATGCCTTCATCTGATTATACCGCGCCGATTAATGTTACCATAATCGCTTTCTGAATATGCAGCCGGTTTTCGGCCTCATCCCAGACAACAGAGTTTTTACCTTCGATAACTGAATCCGAGATTTCCTCACCACGATGAGCAGGGAGGCAGTGTAATACTATGTAGTCCGATTTTGCCAATGCAAGGAGTTCATCATCCAGGCAGTAGCCGGCAAAAGCCCTTTCGCGCTCCTTCTGCTCCGCTTCCTGCCCCATGCTGGCCCAGACATCGGTGTTGATGACATCTGCACCGGCCACCGCCACCTTCGGATCAGCTGTCAGAGAGATCAATCCCGGAGCCTTGGACTGGGCCCACGCCATAACATTCCGGTCCGGCTCATACCCTGCAGGACAGGCGAGGCGCAATTCAAAACCGAAGATTGCCGCCGCTTCGATCCAGGTATTGGCCATGTTGTTGCCATCACCGATCCAGGCAAACTTCAGCCCGGTATATGCCCCCTTGTGCTCGACCACCGTCTGCAGATCAGCCATGATCTGGCAGGGGTGAAACAGGTCGGTCAGGCCGTTGATAACCGGAATATCCGAGTATTTAGCAAACTCGTCTACGACCTCCTGACCAAAGGTGCGGATCATCACTCCGTCGCAATACCGCGACATGACACGGGCACTATCACTGATCGGCTCACCGCGCCCCATTTGTGAATTTGCCGACGGCATGAACAGGCCGTGGCCACCCAACTGAAAGACGCCCACCTCGAAGGAAACCCTCGTGCGGGTTGACGCCTTTTCAAAAATCAGTGCAACCGTCTTACCTTCCAGCAACCTGTGCGAAATGCCGTCCTTCTGTTTGCCTTTAAGGTCGGCGGCAAGAATCAGCAGGTCGTCCAGTTCATCTTTCGTATAATCATGCAGCGCCAGAAAATGTCGCGTCATATTTTTCCCCTATATTTCAACCTCTGCAAATATCCCATCAAGAATTACAATCATCGCATCAATCTCCTGCTTGGTCACGATCAATGCGGGCACAAAGCGCAGCACCGTATCGTGTGTAACGTTAAGAAGCACCCCGCGATCATGCCCCTTTTTGACAATATCACCGCCGGGAATATCCAGCGCCATGCCGATCATCAGGCCGACGCCGCGCACCTCTTTGACAAAATCGTACTTTGTGCCAAGCGTTTCAAGCTCACCGGTCAGATATTCGCCGATCTCCTCACAGCGGTTTAGCAGGCCATCCTCCAGAAGAGTCCTGACTGTGGCGATAGCAGCGGCACAGACAAGCGGATTGCCGCCGAAGGTGGAACCGTGTGTGCCGGGAACAAAAGCGGCGGCATATTTATCTTTTGCCAGCATCGTACCGATAGGTGCTCCACCGGCCAACGCCTTGGCCAGTGTCATGATATCCGGTTCAATGCCAAAATGCTGATAGGCAAACAGTTTGCCGGTGCGCCCCATACCGACTTGAACCTCGTCGAAAATCAGCAGCAGATCATGACGGTCGCAGATTTCCCGCACCGCCTCAAAATAACCGGGAGACGGCATGTTTATGCCGCCTTCACCCTGAATCGGCTCCAGCATAATGGCACAGGTGGTGGCGGTTACCGCCGCTTCCAGCGCAGCCACATCATTAAAAGGGAAATGTTTGAAGCCGTGCAGGAGCGGATCGAAGAAGCGCTGTACTTTTTCCTGGCCGGTTGCCGACACGGTGGCCATGGTGCGGCCGTGGAAAGAATCGGCGGCGGTGATGATCTCGTACCGTTCCGGACCGTAGGTGTCAAGGCTGTACTTGCGGGCCAGCTTGATGGCCGCCTCGTTCGCCTCGGCACCGCTGTTGCAGAAGAATGCTTTATCGGCAAAGGAGTGGTTGCAGAGCAGCTCCGCCAGCTCTATCTGTTGCGGAATATGGTAATAATTGGAGCAGTGGATCAACTCTGCGGCCTGTTTCTGCAGGGCAGCGACGACTTTCGGGTGGCAATGCCCCAGGTTGTTGACCGCAACGCCGCCCAAAAAATCCAGATACTCCTTGCCGTCGGCATCCCACAAGCGACACCCTTCCCCCCTGACAGGAACGATCGGGTAGCGGCCATAGGTTTTCATGATGTATTTATCTGATTTTTCAATCCATTGTTGGCTGTTCATTTGACTATCTCCGTTCCGATACCGACGTCGGTAAATATTTCAAGCAGCACGGCATGCTCCATGCGACCATCGATTATATGTGCCTTTTTTACCCCTTCTTTGAGAGCATCAGCGCAGCAGATCACCTTGGGGATCATGCCGCCGGTAATGGCTTCTTCCTCAATCAGGCGGTGCAGATCTGCTACTGAAATACTCTCCAGCAGAGTGCCACTCTTATCCTTCACGCCGTTGACATCAGTCAGCAGAATCAGCTTTTCAGCATTAAGAGCCGCCGCGACCCTGCCGGCCACCAGGTCGGCGTTGATGTTGTAGCTTTCACCATCAAGTCCGACACCGATCGGGGCGATAACAGGAATATATTTCCCCTGCTCCAGCGTAGCGATCAGATCGGTGTTGACCTTGACCACATCTCCGACATACCCGATATCTATCATCTCAACCGTGCCGTCATCCCCCCTGACCTCCTGCAACAGTTTCTTTGCAAGGAGCAGGGTGCCATCCTTGCCGGAAAGCCCGACTGCACGGCCGCCATGCTGATTGAGATAACCGACAACCTCTTTGTTAACCTGCCCCGCCAGCACCATCTCAACAACCTGCATCGTTTCGGCATCGGTGACGCGCATGCCGCGCACGAACTCGGATACGATCCCGTAGCGCTTCAGGGTGTCGTTGATCTGCGGGCCGCCGCCATGAACGATGACGGTGTTGATCCCGAGTGACTTGAGCAGAACGACATCCAGAGCAAACGACTCCTTCAGCTTTTCGTCCGCCATGGCGTGGCCGCCATACTTAATGACAAAAGTCTTTCCGGAAAAACGCCGGATGTACGGCAACGCCTCCATCAGCGTGTTAGCTTTTTCGATTAACTGTTTCATCGATTATTTTCCCGTCCCCGAAAGAATTGTCGTGACCGCTGCCAAAGCCTCATCGAGCTTTTCCGGCTGGCTTCCACCCGCCTGAGCCAGTTCCGGTTTACCGCCACCGCTGCCGCCGACAATCGGCGCAATCTGTTTGATTATGTCGCCGGCCTTGATTGTGCTGCTCAGGTTTTTACTAACAGCTACCAGCAGATTAGCCTTACCACCGATAGCGGCACCGAGCACAATCACCCCCTCTCCGATGCGCTCTTTCAATGTATCTGACAGGTCCCGTAGCGCCTTAACATCCTCCACCTGCACGTGGACGGCCAGCAACCTGACACCCGCTACTTCGACCGTCTTGGAGAGCAGATCTCCGGAAGCGACAACATTCAGTTTCCCCTGCAGCGTTTCGATTTCCCGCTGCAACTCCCTCTGACGTGCCAGCAGTTTTTCGAGCCGGTCGCGAGAATTGCCCGCTTCCGCCTTGAGCAGCGCGGCAATTTCCCGCTGTTCATCCTCCATCTGCCGGACAAAATCAAGCGCCCCGGTCCCGGTCAACGCCTCGATACGGCGTACACCGGCAGCGATACCCGCTTCCGAAACGATCTTGAACAGGCCGATATCACCAGATGCACGTACATGAGTCCCGCCGCAGAGCTCCATACTGACCTCTCCGACCCTTACAACGCGGACAGAATCACCGTATTTTTCGTCAAAGAGCGCCGTGGCACCAGCGTCAATAGCTTCGGCGATATCCATTTCACGCGTTACCACCTGATCATTTGCCATGATAAAGCTGTTCACCATTGTTTCAACCCGCCGCAGCTCTTCATCGGTCACTGCGGCAAAATGGGTAAAGTCAAAGCGGAGGCGTCCCTCCGACACCAGCGAACCGGCCTGCTTGACGTGCTCGCCTAAAACCTGGCGCAGCGAAGCTTGCAGCAAGTGGGTCGCCGTATGATTGCGGCAGGTGGCACTACGTTCTGCCAGGGAGACCTTGAGATCGGCCGCATCACCGATTTTGATGACCCCTTCCGCCACAACGGCATGATGAACAACCATGTCGATAAAGGGACGGCTTGCAGCGGTAACGTAAAGGTGTGCGTTACCGGTAGAAAGCGTCCCGCAGTCACCTTTCTGGCCACCGGAATCACCATAAAAGGGGGTCTGCTCCGTGATTACCGCAACCGTATCTCCGGCGACAGCAACATCAACAGGAACGCCGTCACGGATAATAGCCAGCACCGGTGCATAAATAGACATTTCGTCATAGCCGACAAACCGGCCGCGCACTCCTTTGTTGTGCAACTCTTTATACACCTGATCAATTCCCTCTTCACCAGAACCTTTCCAATGTTCACGCGCCTGTGCCCGCTGCCGCTCCATGCAGATTTCAAAACCGGCTTCATCGATCGTAAACCCTTCACTCTCGACGATGTCACCGGTCAGATCGGTCGGGAAACCGTAGGTATCGTAGAGCTTGAACAGGACATCACCAGGGATGATATTTTTGCCGGCACTCCGCAGCGCAGCGACCTCATCGTTAAGAATAGCAAGCCCGCGGTCGAGTGTTTCAATAAACCGCTGCTCTTCGCCAAGAACGACCTTCTTAATGTATTCTTCGCGCTCAGCCAACTCAGGGTATGCCCCTCCCATGACCTCGCGCACCGCATCAACCATGTTATAGAGCATCGGTTCGGCACAGCCGAGCATCTTGGCATGACGTGCCGCACGGCGCATGATGCGCCGCAGGACATAACCCCGCCCTTCGTTTGAGGGGAGCGCCCCATCGCAGATAAGGAATGTAACCGCACGTGCATGATCGGCGATGACCCGCATCGAGATATTGTCCTTCTCATCGGCTCCGTAACGTTTGCCTACCAGCCGCTCTATATGGCGGATAATCCCCTGCAGAATATCGATGTCGTAGTTGGAGCTGACACCCTGCATAACAGCCGTAACACGTTCCAGCCCCATGCCGGTGTCGACCGACGGCTTCGGTAACGGCGTCATGGTGCCGTCACTTGACCTGTTAAACTGCATGAAGACGTTGTTCCAGATCTCCATGTAACGGTCACACTCGCAGCCTACCGTACATTCAGGACGTCCGCAGCCGACGGCAGCCCCCTGATCATAGAATATTTCACTGCAGGGACCGCAGGGACCAGTGTCCCCCATCGACCAGAAGTTGTCTTTCTCGCCGAAGCGGAAAATCCGCTCAAGCGGCACCCCTTCCTGGGTATGCCAGATGTCGGCAGCTTCATCATCATCGTTGTAGACAGTCACATACAGTCGATTTTTATCCAGCTTCAGCTCTTTGGTCAGAAACTCCCAGGCGTAGGCTATCGCCTCTTTTTTGAAATAATCACCGAAGGAAAAATTCCCCAGCATTTCAAAGAAGGTGTGGTGGCGGGCTGTCCGGCCTACATTTTCCAGGTCATTATGTTTCCCCCCCGCCCGGACGCATTTCTGCGAACTGCAGGCACGTACATAGCCACGATCCTCCAGACCAAGAAAGCAATCCTTGAACTGGTTCATACCGGCATTGGCAAACATCAGGGTCGGATCGTTCTTGGGGAGAATCCCGGAGCTTGGGACAATCGTATGACCCCGGTCGGCAAAATATTGAAGGAAAAGTGTGCGAATTTCTGTACCAGTCATGATGCCCTCGTTAAAATAAAAATAGAAAACAGACCGTAATAAAGTCTCAAATACGGGGTACTCATAACACGGAGGAACGGAGTACACGGAGGAAAACCAGCAAATTAAAAAGGTGAAAATACATCTTTTGTTATTCACCAAAATTAGTTACAAACGACCCAGAAAATAATAGCTTGGTTTCTCCGTGCTCTCAGTCTCTCCGTGTTATTTAAAATTTACTCCTCTACCCTTAGCGCCTGCATGATTGCGGAAAACCCGAATCCTCGCCGCTGCAGAAAGCCGACCACTCTTTGTTTGTCACGATCACTCGCCGCTGAATAGGAAAATCCGGGGTAGCGCCGCTTTGCCGCCGACCTGACCTCGGAAATTTCATCGCTCTCAGCCAAAAGAGGCGCAAGAGTTTCATTCACTACATCGGCAGTGAATCCTCTGCGGCGCATCTCCATACGGAGACGGGCCCCGTAATAGCGGCCGGAGGAAAGCGCTGACTCTGCGAACCGGACTGCATAACGCCGGTCATCCAGCCACCCCTCACACTGCAGACGGGCTATAACATCGTCAATATCCCCCTCAGCGGCTTCCCGTGTCGCCAGTTTTTGCCTTATTCTGGCTGCTGAATAATCACGGCCGGTCAGCAACCGCAGCGCATACTGGTAAAGCTGGGCAGGCGTTGACGGCTCAGTATTTTTCGATATCAAGTTTGTCAGGCTCTGCAGCCGGGTCATCAGGCTTATTCTCAAACCCTTCCCAAGATGCGTCCGAAGTGGATGAAATCCCGGAAACCTTGAGGGCAAAGTCGTCAGGATTCGAGCTCTGGCGAATCGCCTCTTCATACGTTATCAGTTTGCTGGAATAGAGCCTCATGAGCGACTGGTCAAAAGTCTGCATACCGTAGGTGACATACCCCTGGGAGATAGCGTCGTTCAGCTGCTTGGTCTTGTCTTTTTCATCGATACATTCCCTGACACGGGCGGAGGCCAGCATGACCTCAACCGCCGGTACACGTCCCTTACCGTCAGCCTTGGGCACCAGACGCTGAGATATTACCCCCTTGATAATGCTTGCCAGCTGAATACGGACCTGACGCTGATGATAGGGGGGGAAAACACCGATGATACGGTTGATGGTTTCTGCGGCGTCCATCGTGTGCAGGGTGGACATAACCAGATGGCCGGTCTCGGCAGCGGTCATCGCCGTTTCGATTGTTTCATAATCACGCATCTCACCAACCAGAATGACATCCGGATCCTGGCGCAGCGCCCCTTTCAGAGCAGCAGAGAAGGTTGGTGTGTCGGTGCCGACCTCACGCTGACTGATGATGCTCTTGTTGTCTCTATGCAGGAATTCGACCGGATCTTCAATGGTGATGATGTTACAGGTCCGCTGACTGTTGATGCGGTCAACCATGGCCGCAAGCGTACTGGACTTGCCGGAACCGGTTGTCCCGGTCACCAGAATCAGCCCCCGCTCCTCGCTGCAGATTTTCTGCATGACCGGCGGCAGATTGAGCCCTTCCAGCGTCGGGATAATAAACGCGATCGAACGGAAGACCATCGCCACCGTGCCGCGCTGACGGTAGACACTAACCCTGAAGCGCCCCAAGCCAGGCACAGCATACGCCAGATCGACTTCAAAATTTTCCTCAAACATGCGGCGTTGACGATCATTCATCATCGACTGGGCGGTATCGGAAACAAAGTCCGGCGACAAACGCGGCGCGTTTGGAATCGGGTGCAGACGCCCGTCAATCCTTACAATCGGCGGAAGCCCGGTCTTGATGTGAATATCAGAACCTTTGGCCTTAAACGCAATAGTCAGTATCTCGTTCAGCTCCACAGCTACCTCCGTTGCTTATGCAGCCTTGTCTGCCTTGACGGCCTTGTCAGCGGCCGGCGCCGGTTTAAGCAGATCCATCAGTTTGCTTTCAATCTCAGCCAGCGTTTCCGGATGCTCGGTTAACCAGCCACGTGAATTCTCCCGTCCCTGGCCGATCCGCTCTTTGCCGTAGGAGTACCAGGCGCCGCTCTTTTCAATGATGTTTTTATCAACCGCCAGATCGAGAACGTCGCCGGTGCGCGATATACCTTCACCGTAAAGGATATCAAACTCAACCTCTTTGAACGGTGGAGCAACCTTGTTTTTAACAACTTTGACCCGCGTGCGGGAACCGATGATCTGATCACCCTGTTTAAGTGTGGCAATCTTGCGGATGTCCATACGCACCGATGCGTAGAATTTGAGCGCGTTACCGCCGGTGGTCGTTTCGGGGTTGCCGAACATGACCCCGATTTTCATACGGATCTGATTGATGAAGATCACGCAGCAGTTCGACTTGCTGATGATACCGGTCAGCTTGCGCAGCGCCTGGGACATCAAGCGGGCCTGGAGCCCCATATGGGAATCACCCATATCGCCTTCAATCTCGGCCTTGGGCACCAGTGCGGCCACCGAGTCAACGACCAGAATGTCAATAGCACCGCTCCTGACCAGGGTTTCGGTAATTTCCAGCGCCTGTTCCCCGGTATCCGGCTGCGACACCAGCAGGTCATCGGTCTTAACCCCCAGCTTGCGGGCATAGCCGATATCGAGCGCATGCTCGGCATCGATAAAAGCAGCAATGCCCCCGGTTTTTTGCGCTTCAGCGATTATATGCAGCGCCAGCGTAGTCTTCCCCGATGATTCGGGACCATATATCTCAATCACCCTGCCGCGCGGAACACCGCCGACTCCCAGTGCCATATCGAGAGAAATGGAACCGGTGGAAATCGCATCCACCCCGGGAAGCGCCTCGTCATTACCAAGCCGCATGATTGCGCCCTTGCCGAACTGTTTTTCGATCTGACTCAGGGCCAGTTCAATCGCCTTGTTCTTCTCAAGCGCGTTGTTTTTTTCAGCCATAATGAGTTATCTCCTGAATGGATATTGGTATGCAGATTAAAAGAATAGAAAAATAACATATCAGGCAGATGTATCGCAAGGTTTTATCTGATCCTGCTGCGACGGTATACCCATAGCCATGGGTTCACAGCAGATATCGGTCTGCAATTAATATTTGGGATCTCAATAAATCCATGTTATAAAGTAGCGAATTTGCATGGTGCCGGATTGATATACCCGTGATATTTCCAGTACTTACGATTATTTTAACCTTGGTTATATAGTGATAATGTTACATGCCGTACCAATTTATATCCACTCTTGATTTAGAGGAGCCTCCATGAACTTCCTGCTTGATCTTTATCGAAGACTGAAGATTCGTACCCGCATTATCCTGCTCTCTGCCTGCTACAGCTTTTGCATCATTTTTGCGGTCGTTGCCGGGCGAATGTTTTCTCAAACTATTTCCATCCTGTCTACCGCAACTTTCGTGCTGCTTGGCATACTGTTCAGCGGTCTCCTCTTCTGGACAATCAATGATGCCCTGCAAAGGATCATCGTCTACCTTACCCGCATGGCAGACGGCAACCTTACACAGGAAATCAGCGCCAAACGCAACAATGAGATCAGCACTATAATCCGCTCCATCAGCACCGTTCAGTCAACCATGCGTAAAATCATCGGACAGATTTCCCAGACATCGCAGCAGATGACTCTGGCATCAGGCAGGCTCCACGCAAATGCCAGCCAAATTGCGGCAGGTACCGAAGAGGTCGCGCACAAAACCAACTCAGTTGCTGTAGCCAGCCAGGAAATGGCCGCCACTTCAAATGACATCGCCCACAGCTGCCTGAGCGCAGCCGACACATCAAACCGCGCCAGTGATACTGCACGTTCCGGAGCAGAAACTGTCAAGCGGGCAACCGACGGCATGGAACGCATTGCCGTCAGGGTAAAAGATGCTGCAAAAACAGTCGAAGGGCTGGGGGCACGCTCCGACCAGATTGGCCAGATCATCGGCACCATTGAAGACATTGCCGACCAGACAAACCTGCTGGCGCTCAATGCTGCTATTGAGGCGGCCCGGGCCGGTGAACAGGGTCGTGGTTTCGCTGTCGTCGCCGACGAAGTACGGGCACTTGCCGAACGCACGACCCGCGCCACCCGAGAGATCAGCGAGATGATTAAAGCCATCCAGAAGGAAACAAAGGGGGCGGTTGCCGCGATAGAAGAAGGTGTCACAGAGGTTGAAAAAGGGACCGAATATTCCATAGGCTCCGGACAGGCGCTAGAGCAAATACTGGCTCAGATAAATGATGTCACCATGCAGGTCAACCAGATTGCAACTGCAGCCGAAGAACAGACAGCAACCACCGGAGAGATTACCGCCAACATCCAGCAGATAACCGATGTAGTGCAGCAGACCGCTGGCGGGGCAACAGAAACAGCCTCGGCCTCCTCGGAATTATCCAGAGTAGCCGAGGAGCTGCAACATTTGGTAGGAAAGTTCAAACTCTAAACATTACTCCTGACAGCTGCGGCAAAAAACAGTGCTTCGCCCCCCGAGCCTCATCTCTTCAAGAAGTTCTGCACAGGTTGTGCAGAGCTTCCCACCCCGTCCGTAGACATTTAACGCCTGCGGGTAATAGGCGACCGTTTCCTCTGCAACCACGCAGGCGTTCCCCTCGCTTATCGACCGTTCCAACTCTTCACGGATTGCCGCAGCAAGATTTGCACATTCCTGAACAGTCAGACTCCCGGCGGCACGATCCGGGCGGATGCGGGCACGAAACAGCGCCTCGTTGGCATATATGTTTCCTACCCCGGCCACTACTGAGCTGTTCATAATCAACTGCTTGATCGCAACCTTCCTCTTTCTGCTGACACCAAAGAGATACAGACCATCAAATGTATCGCTCAATGGCTCAGGTCCGATCCCCGCGAGGAGCGGGTACAGTCGTGGATCACCGTAAATCCAGGCTATTGTTCCGAATTTGCGCGGGTCGTGGAAACGGAGCAGATGGCCGTCGTCAAAGATGAAATCGATATGATCATGCTTCCCCGGCGGGGGTGAGCCGCGCAGCAGTCGCAGGAAACCGGTCATTCCCAGATGCAGTAGCAGCCAGCCACGCTCGCAGTCGAACAGCAGGTATTTACCCCGCCGCTCAATGCTCCGCACAGTCAGCCCCGGCAGGATCTGCGAGAGTTCCTCTGGAACCGGTATGCGGAGCTTTTCAACACGCAGCAGCACCTGCTTAAATCGGCACCCCACCAGCTCCCGCTCCAGCCTTCGACGGGTTACTTCAACTTCCGGCAGTTCCGGCATATCGTCCTTTAAAAGCTGTTTCATCTAAATTCAAAAGAATATCCCTGTCTTTTACGTACATACTATCTAAAAATCAATGCATGGATAGGGCCGAATCACGGTAAATTTGTTCTGATTGTATGTGACTGAAAATAATAAATTTTGTCTTTTATCGTCAATCAATAAATTCAGGTGGTTATGTGGAG
The DNA here is from genome assembly GCA_019162745.1 of Deltaproteobacteria bacterium. GTDB lineage: Bacteria > Desulfobacterota > Desulfuromonadia > Geobacterales > Pseudopelobacteraceae > JACRCG01. The sequence continues at coordinate 57,097 of JAFLLC010000004.1, forward strand.
AACAAATTTACCCTGCTCCTCACGGAGACGCCCTTGCCTTCGGCTAGTAGTTGGTTTATCCTGTCTGATAAAACTGCTTTAGTTACCGTATAGATACAGGAGAAATCATGCGCGACGTCATTCTTCATGCCTTTGACTGGCACTACAACGACATTGCTACCAATGCGGAGCGGATCGCCGCCGTTGGCTACGGAGCTGTTCTGATCCCGCCACCGCTGTACAGCGACCCAGCCGGCAGTGAGTGGTGGCAGCGCTACCAGCCGAAGGATTATCGGGTGCTGCGCTCTTATCTGGGTAACAAAGCTGAACTTGAAGGGACCATTGCCGCCCTCCACCGCCATGGTGTACGGATTTATGCAGATATCGTCTTCAACCATATGGCCAATGAAAACCGACCGGATCGTCTCAATTTCCCCGGCGAGGCTGAACTGCAGCACTACAGACTGAAACGGGAAGAGTTCGAAAGAGACCGACTCTACGGCGACCTGAGCGCCGGACTCTTCTCCCCGTGGGACTTCAATACGGAGGGGAATATCTGCAACTGGCTGGACCCCCACGAATCGACAGAACATAATCTGTCTGGACTGCCCGATCTAGATCTCAACGATTGGGTAATTGAACAGCAGCGCTCCTGTCTGCACGCACTTAACACAATGGGGTTCGACGGCTACCGCATCGATGCAGTAAAGCATTTGCCGGAAGAGCATCTCCAGCGCGTCTTCGAAACGGTCGATATGGCCGGCAAGTACCTGTTCGGCGAGGTGCTGACCGCCAATGACCATGAGGAGAGCCTTTTCATTTGGCCGTTATTCGATCGGGAGCACCTGGCGTTCTATGACTTCCCGCTCCACGAAACACTGCGGAGGGTGTTTTCACCCACGGGGAGCATGCGCGAACTGGTTGATCCGGGTGCCTTCGGCCAGGCCCTCCCACACTGGCGGGCCGTCACGTTTAGCGTCACCCATGACATGCCCAACAACGACGGTTTCCGCGGAGTGATGCTGCATCCGCAGGACGAGTATCTTGCCAATGCCTACCTGCTGGGCCGCGACGGTGGCGTGCCGCTGGTCTACTCTGACGGCAACCAGAGCGCCGCCAGGTACCCCGATGACCGCAACCGCTGGGCGGACTCGTGGCAGAAAAATGACATCTCAGCCATGGTCTTCTTCCACAATGCAGTCCATGGCCTACCGCAACGGCCACTCTTCGAGGATGACGGATTTCTCGTCCTTGCCCGCGGCAACCGGGGAATCGTTGCCATCAACAAGACTGATGCCTGGCAACAGGCCGAAATCCGCTCATGGGGTCTGAGCCAATGCGACTATTATTGCCATCTCCATGGCCATAGAATGACCGTAAGCGGCGACTCATTTACTCTGGACATCCCACCGCGTGAAGCGCAGTTGTGGCTTTGTTAAATGAAAGCGCCAGAACAACACATTTTGCAAAAGTCTAAATCCCAAAGGTAAAACTAATTACGTCAGGGGTGAACCTTCGGCGCCTCACCATCGCTTAAAAACACCCCACAGGGTTGCAGGCAATGTCCACTTTGTTCAAACTCGCTGCTCCCTACTCAGCAGATACCGCCGCAGCCAGTCCAGAGCTGTCCACGCTGTCATGATCCGGACCTCATCGCGACTGCCGCTGAACTGGAAGCGTTTGGTCCAACAGCCGTCAGGCGCCGCAAGCGAGATGAATACCGTACCGATCGGTTTGTCCTCGCTCCCCCCATCAGGCCCGGCAATACCTGTGACCGCTAACCCCAAATCGCTGCCGGAAGAATGACGGATCCCCCTGGCCATCGCCGAAGCGCACTCCATGCTGACCGCGCCGGAGTTATTCAGCAGTTCGGCCGGAACCCCCAGCAATTTGGTTTTGGCTGCATTAGAGTAAGTCACCGCGCCTTCACAAAAATAGAGGGAACTGCCGGGAATATCAGTGATCCGTTTTGCTATCAAACCGCCGCTGCACGATTCAGCCAAAGAAAGCGTCAGACACCGTTCACGAAACAACTCCGCCAGAGCATCATCCATGCTGATGCCGCCGGAAGAGAAACAGTACTCCTTCAATCGCTCCCGTACAGTACGCACCGCCGGCAGAAGAAGGTCGGTTGCCGTATCAAGATTATCGGCTTCCACCCGCAGTGTCACCTTCATCCAGGGGAACGTAACGCAGATGCCAAGCGTAAGTCCCTGTTCCGGTCTGGCGATCCCCAGCAGCAATTCATCAACCTCCGCCTCACACGGTCCAAAAAGGTTCAGACTTTCGGTGCGGATTACCCGCTTTTGAACTACCCGTTCCAGAATGAAAGGGATAACCGTATCACGCAGCATGACAACCATTTCTGACGGGACGCCCGGCATGAAAAACATGAAACAGCCGTTGTGCATCAAGTGGAACCCGGAAGCGGTTCCGCCCGGATTAGGAATCAGCGCAGACTTGGTCGGGAGCATCGCCTGCTTGTCACTCAAAGGGCAGAAGATCAGGTTTTCCAGTTTGCCTGACATCAGGCACACATGATTGCGGGCCTCTTCATTAATGACCAGTCGCCTGCCGGTAGCCCGCGCCGCAGCCCGCGAGGTCAGATCGTCCGCCGTTGGCCCGAGCCCTCCGGTTACGATAATTGCATCGCTGACCCGCTCGAGGTCGGCGAGTGCCCCGATGATATCAGGTTCATTGTCACCAACGGCAAGATGCCGCTGAATCCGCAACCCTTCTGCAAGCAGCAATGAAGCTATCGTGCCGGCATTCGTATCGGTCAACTGGCCGCAGATCAGTTCGTCACCGATGCTTAACGTTGAGATTTTCATTTTTCAGTCGTTCCTCCGCACTGCAGTCGCTCCATGACCACCCGGCAGGGGATTTCCTTTTCGCGGGCAATCCTGCGGCAATCCTCGTATTCAGGCGCTGTACGCAACACTTTCCCGCTGCCGTCAATAACCTGCTTGAATCGTACCGTCCCAAACTCTGTCTGCCGTTCGACACCCTGCCGCTGCAGGATGATTCTATCCGCCCGGTAATAACGCAGGCCGATTGATGACGTCTCGGTCAACAGCGTTTGAGACAGCTGATCAAGCTGATCGGGGCGGCAGAGAAATGACATCATCACGCCGGGACGCCCCTTCTTCATCTGGATCGGTGTAAAAAACACATCCAGCGCCCCCGCTTCCAGGAGCAGTTCCATTGTGTACCCGAGCAGTTCTGGCGTAGAGTCGTCGATATTTGTCTCAACGACAATTATTTCATCGGCACGATCACTGTTTTCGACGCTTCCCCCCAAAAAAGCGCGCAGAATATTGGGGCAGTCGGTAAAATCGTGCCCCCCGGCACCGCAACCTGTTTTCTCCAGCAACATGGCTGGCTGCTTTCCGAATCTGCTGACTAGAGCCGCCACGATGGCGGCTCCGGTCGGCGTCACCCGTTCTCCAGCGCCGCAATCGCCATGCAGTGGCAAACCCTTTAGCAGTTCAGCCGTGGCCGGGGCCGGAACAGAGAGGCGCCCGTGGGCAGTCTCGACAAAACCGCTCCCGAGCGGCAGCGCCGAAGCATACACATGTTCCACCTGGAGATACTCCAGACAGACCGCAGTCCCGACAATATCGACGATGGAATCAACCGCACCGACTTCGTGAAAATGAACCTGCCCGATTTCTACACCGTGCACGATCGCCTCGGCCTCAGCCAGGATGCGGAAGATCAATCGCGATTTTTCCTTGACCGGATCGGACAACCCGCTTTCGACGATCAAGGTATCAATATCTGCGTAATGCCGGTGAGTATGATGATCATGCACCGCCACGTCAAATTTCAGGGCCGGCATCTGCTGCCGTTCGGTTCGGTTGGTTGAGAGTGCGTAGGAGCCTGGCGGGAGTCCCAGCTTATCCATCTCTGCACGCAGATATTCCAGCGGCACCCCCAGATCAAGCAGTGCTCCCACGGTCATGTCGCCGGAGATCCCGGCGTAGCAGTCCAAATATAAAATAGTCATATCGTTCACATCCTGTTCATCAAACTAGCCGCGCAGGCGGCACCGAATCCGTTGTCGATATTGACGACCGTTACCCCGGAAGCGCAGGAGTTAAGCATCCCAAGCAGCGCCGCTATGCCGCCGAAGGAGGCGCCATAACCGACCGAGGTCGGCACGGCAATTACCGGCTTATCTACGAGGCCGCCGACCACCGAAGGGAGCGCCCCCTCCATGCCGGCCACGACAATAATGACCGCAGCAGCGGCTAATTGTTCCCTTCGGGACAGCAACCGGTGAATGCCGGCCACGCCGACGTCATAGATCTGCTCGACCTGGTTACCGAGAAAACGGGCCGTCACCACCGCTTCAGCCGCAACCGGTATATCGGACGTGCCGGCTGAAACAATAAGAATCGCCCCCTTCCCCCGCTGCTCGGGCGGCCGATGTTCAAGCATCAGACAGCGAGCCTCGGCGTGGTAGCCTGCAGCCGGAAAAGCTTGCACAACCTGCCCCGCTTTCTCCTTGTCCAGGCGCGTTACAAGGATATTGCTCCCCCGTTCCGACATGGCAGTTGTGATTGCCACAATCTGCTCCACCGTTTTACCTTCACCGAAGATCATTTCCGGCATCCCCTGACGTAAGTCGCGATGATGATCGACCTGTGCACAGCCGATATCCTGGAATGGGAGATGGCGGAGCTGCTGCATGGCCTCATCAACAGACACCCCACCATCCCGGACCGAATTGAGCATTGTTTTTAGATATTCCTGATTCATGTGTGCTCCTGCTCCCTCGGGTTAGTTACTGTCGTTATACCATGCCTGCGGTACTTTTCCATGCAAAACCTGATTTCGAGCCGATATTGCGACATCAAAAAAAAGTTCACCGGTGGCTTTTTTCTGACAGCTATGCTACAAGTTTACCTGTACTTATGACATCACGCGAGGTCACAAAAATGGGTAAAACAACTGCAGAAAAAATATTTGATGCACACCTTGTCAACGAGCCTTTCCCCGGCACCAAAGTGCTGCGCCTGGATGCGGTTCTCTGTCACGAGATCACCACACCTATCGCCATTGATGACCTGATCCGGCGCGGCAAGGACCGCGTCTTTGATCCAACGAAGATCAAGGCGGTCATCGACCACGTCACCCCCAGCAAGGATACAAAAACCGCCACCCAGGCCAAGATTCTGCGAGACTGGGCACGTCGCCACGACATCAAGGACTTCTTTGATATCGGCGCCAACGGCGTCTGTCACGCCCTCTTTCCGGAGCGAGGCTTCATCCGCCCTGGCTACACCGTAATCATGGGGGACTCCCACACCTGTACCCACGGCGCCTTCGGTGCCTTTGCCGCCGGTATCGGCACGACCGACCTGGAGGTCGGTATCCTGAAAGGGGTCTGCGCCTTCCGCCAGCCCAAAACGATTAAATTCAACGTCACCGGCACACTCCCCAAAGGTGTCTACGCCAAGGATGTCATACTGCATATCATCGGCAAGATCGGCGTAAACGGCGCCACCGACCGGGTGATGGAATTCCACGGTTCCACTATCGATGCCATGACGATGGAATCGCGCATGACGCTCTGCAACATGGCGGTTGAAGCGGGCGGCACCTCCGGTATCTGTCAGCCGGACATGACCACCGTCGACTACCTCTGGCCCTTTATTCAGAGTGAATTTGCCGACAAGGAAGCTGCTCTGGCCGATTATTCGCAATGGCGTGCCGACGCTGACGCCGAGTATGACCGTACGGTCGAGATTGATGTCGCGGCTCTGGAACCGACGATTACCTTCGGCTACAAGCCGGACCAAGTCAAAACCGTATCCGAACTGGCCGGCACCCCGCTTGACCAGATCTACATCGGCTCCTGTACTAACGGCCGCATTGAAGACCTGCGCATCGCCGCACAGATTTTGAAAGGGCACCGTCTGGCTCCAAACGTTCGCGGCATCCTTTCACCCGCCACCCCTAAAATCCAGCAGCAGGCCATAAAAGAGGGGTTAATCGATATCTTCATGGAGGCCGGTTTCTGTGTCACCAACCCGACCTGCGGCGCCTGCCTGGGGATGAGCAACGGCGTTCTGGCAGAGGGTGAGGTCTGCGCATCGACCACCAACCGCAACTTCATGGGGCGGATGGGAAAAGGTGGGATGGTGCACCTGATGTCACCGGCCACGGCCGCCGCCAGCGCGATAGAAGGCAAAATCGCCGACCCGAGGAAGTATTTATAATCAGTTATTTTTCTTAAAGGAGTTACCAAACATGAAAACTTTCGGAGGCCCGGTCCTCTTTCTCGACCGCAGCGACATCAACACCGACGAGATAATCCCGGCCAAATACCTGACCGAGATCACCAAGGAAGATCTGAAACCGTATATCCTTGAAGACCTGAAACTGCCCGGTTTCGATCCATGCGGGCCTAAGACGAAGAATGCACGGGTGATAGTTTCCCGCGCAAATTTCGGGTGCGGCTCCTCCCGTGAGCATGCACCCTGGGTGTTCGAAGTCAACAACATAACCGCCGTGATCGCCGAATCCTTCGCCCGGATTTTCCGCCAGAACATGTTCAACTGCGGCATGGCTGCCATTGAACTTCCCAAGACCGACCTTGACCAGATCTTCTCGCATGCGGGAGATGGGGATGCATCCATGGAAATCAATATCGAGGCCGGAACTCTGACCATGAGCGCAGACGGTAAGCAGAGTACATTCAGCTTTGAGGTTTCACCTTTCGACAAGGCCCTGGTGCTGGCCGGCGGCTGGGTTGATTACGCCGACCAGAAATACTGATCAGGCTACTGCATGGCAATAAAAAAGCCCCTTTTAAAAGGGGCTTTTTTATTCAGAACCGCTTGCTCAATCCCAGGTGAAAACTCACATCAGGAGCAGCCGCCACCACCACATCCTCCGCAACTCCTATATCCAGAAGATATTCTCCCGGGAACCTGAGCGACCCTCCTAAAATCAGCAGCAGCGGGCTTTTTGAGAGCTCGGTAAGCGAACTGTCACGATACAGGGGAGTATTACCGTTGAGCTGGACCTTGAATGATATCCATGAAGCCGGTCCCCAGCCTAAGCCGACTGTGCCGACCCCCGCGAACTGGTTATGCTGGTCAGGCAGCACATCCCCTTTCGACATGGCCAAGGCGCCGACAGAACCGTAGACAGCGAGAGAACCCCACTCACTGAAATTAGTCATGCTGCCGCACAGCTGAAGCATGAAATCAGTCCCGCCGCTGCCGCGCAGGCTTGAGCTGTCACCGGTGGGGAGTTTCAGGGCCGCCTTCACTGCCAACTGGTCGTGTGATTTATCATCGCTGTTTTCATAGAGGCTTAATCCCGACGTCAGACTCATATCGCCGACCCCTGAGCCGGCCTGTTCCACCGTCAATTTTTGAACACCATCTTTGCTGTAGCTGTAACTCATGCGATCCCTGGGCGCGCTGTCACGTCCGCCTTGAGGCAGTCCGAAGGTGTTGTGCCAGCTGACTACAAATGAATCGAGGAAACCGCCTCCCTGGGAAAGATAGGGAATCTCAACTCCGACTTCCCAGCGCGGAGCAACGCCGTAACGCACCGCAAAGGCCAGACGGTAGGTTTCACCATCAAGAGTCATCTGTTCGCGCGAATTGCTGCTTACGGAGTAGTTACAGGAGAGATCCTGGCTAATGCTTGTGAGAAACGTTCCGGGTGAGGCTATACCAGCGCTGCTGTCGTGCGGGAGCCCGTAAATCTGGACCAGCGGGCTCTGATTGAAAGTACTGAATGGTGTTATATCCATGTCTGCAGCGTCAGCAGTCCCACCGGCAAGCGCGATGACGCCAAAGATTACAGATGATAACAACGAAAAAAGAACCATTTTACCTCGTACCGCAACAACTCCTGCATAAGGTCTGCTTGGCATACATCACCCTCGTACCAGTCTGATATAGAGCACGCTTGTACCATGCGGCAAAAACAGTGTCAATGACTCCGCAAGCGGTAACTCCGCTGAAAACTTTGTGGTTTTATTGTTTTATAATCCATCACAGAATTGTGTTATTCGCAATTGAAGAGCAGAGACACGCGTCACTGCGCTTGATTTTTTTTTTCAGCAATGAGATAGTGCCATCTACACTACACACTTACTGCGAAGGAGGCACAATGTTTGGTTTTGGCATGCCGGAAATGATAATCATACTGGTCATTGTTCTGGTCGTTTTCGGTGCTGGAAAACTTCCGGAAATTGGTGGGGCACTGGGCAAAAGTATCCGTAATTTCAAGAAGGCGTCTGATGGCAAGGACGAGATCGAGATCAAGCCAAAAAACGAGGATAGTGACAAAAAGGCTTGAGCCGGTTGTTCTTTATTGGCAAAAAAAAGGGGGGAGAGGCGTGTGCCTTCCCCCCTTTCTACTTTGTGAATCCAGCACCCTTGAAAGCAGTCCTCAAGAATTCAGATATTCACCGATTTTCTCGGCCAGTGTGCGGTAAATACGGCGGCACTCATTCTCGTCTTTCTCCAGCAAAGTCACGCGGAACCCCTGCAGCGGCGTAGAAAACGAAGAAAGCGGCACAATGCAGATACCGGTCGTTGCCAGGATCTGATAAACGAAACGCTTATCGGGAGAAACACCCGCCTGGTTGATCAATCCATCAACAAGTTCCTTGACTTCAGAGTTGGCAATCGGTAGCGACTGCCGGTTGTTAAGCAGCCCATCCTTAAATGCCACAGCCATGTAAAAAGCGCCATTGGTGCGATTCACCTGCAGCTCTGGAACCTGGCTGAGACAATCATAGGTGATGTTACTCATCCGCTCATAACTAGCGATGCGCTGTGCCAGATAGGCAGAATATTCGGGATGACTGACTACTTCAGGAATGACGGTCTGCGGCAGGGTCGTGGAGCAGACTTCATTCATCTTGTTGGTAAGAATCAGATTGATATATTTCCTGAAGCGCTCGTCTTTGTTGCCGTTATACACTTCAATCCAGCCGCAGCGTGATCCGGGCCAGGGAAACTCTTTGGAAATACCTTTCAGTGAAATAGCGGGAACATCCCCGATCACATCACTGATCGGCACCGTACTTTCGCCGTTATAAACGATGTTTATGTAGACCTCATCGGCGATGATGAACAGGTCGTTTTCACGGGCTACCGCAACGATCTCCTCCAGCATCTCCCTGGTGTAAACCATACCGGTCGGATTATCCGGATTGATCAGCATGATTGCGCAGACATTCGGATTGTAACGAACATGATTGCGCAGATCCTCCATATCCGGGTACCAGTTATTGTCAGGTTTAAGGCGGTATAGCGAAGGAGCAGAATGGGCATGGCCTACCTCACCCAGCGTGTGAGTGGTATAAGATGGCGACGGCATAAGCACCCGTGCCTCCGGACGCAGGCAGCCGTAAATTTTGGCGATGGCGTCCCCGAGACCGTTAAAGAAAATGATATCATCGGGGGTGATCTGAGCACCGCCGCGACTGTTGGTTTTTTCACAGATAAATTCACGGGTTTCAAGCACGCCGCGAGTATGGCAATACCCCCAGGTACGGTTATCCATTGCGGCTCTGGCGACAATCTCCTTCATCCACTCCGGAATATCTTCACCCTTGACAATCGGATCCCCTATGTTTTCCCAGTTGATCTTGACACCATGTTTCTGAAGCTTCTCTGCCACATTGACAATATTTCTGATTTCGTACGTCAACTCACCGGTTCCTGGCGGTACCAATTCAATTCTCATGAATGTTTCTCCCCTGTCTGAATAATAAGCAAATTACCTGTTCGTAAAGGCATATCAAGGATTGATCCCCATCAGAAGTCTGCCGTCCTCATCACGCCAGCGCAGCCAGCCGATCTGCGCTTGATCGTTAATCACTGTTCCCCACTCACCCACAAGCTTCAAAACCTTGAATACCTGTTTTGGAGACAGCGTAGCCAGCAAACTCCCGCCAGGCTGCTGCTGCAGCTGGTAATATTTCGGCTGCAGACCGGGAAGCAGTCGGCCGGTCTGCCGTTTCAGATACTGTTCCCACGATTGAAAACTCCCTTTACTCCGTGGGTTAATCCAGGCTTTCCGGCCGGCATCGTCATAATATATCCGCAGCCAGTCACCTTTACGGGCAGAAACAACCAGCGGTGGATTCCCCTCCTGCAGACCAAAAATCCACTCATTAACGGACAATCTGGAACGGCTCAGCATTCCAACCCGCGCAAGGCCCGGTTCTTTGTACAACTGCAGCTGCAACTCCTGACTTTTAGTGTTGTCAGCCTGCCGGAAAACGACCACCCCAATCCCTGTATAAGGCCGCATTCGTGGAGGAGCAGCGTCAACCCTGCCTGGACCGGCCAAGCCCAGAATCAGTAAAATAAGAAAGAATGCAAGGGTGCGACCACTCAAACCAATCAATCGCACAAATTCCGCAACCTCAGGTTCTGCATTGCTTCGGCAGGCACTTGGTCCGGCCTTTTACGGCTGAAAACCTTCACCTAGCGGTCCACCAGAGCCATCATATTGCCGTCAAAATCCTGCACAACCGCCATTTTACCCCAGGGACTCGATTCAAGAGGCTCTACAAATTGTGCGCCCCCCTTTTCCAGAGCCTCACAAACCGAGACAATATTCTCTACTTTGAGGGAAATTCCGGTATGACGTCCAACCAGACTGCGTGAATCTTCATGCAGCGCCAGGGAAACACCGAGTGTCGTGACAGCCCCGGGGAAAAATTCTATCAGCATCTCGCTCTGGCCGGCGACCGGCAGGCCGAGAAGATCAACATAAAAGGTCTTGGCCTTTGCCAAGTCGGTGACAAAAATTACAATATTTTTAAGGGTAATGGACATGCAAAACCTCGCAGTTATTTCTGTGATAACCGATGTACGCAATCCACCATAAACCTGGCGTTCTCAGGGGGAACCGTTGGCAGAATGCCGTGTCCCAGGTTAAAAATGTGCCCGGAACGGCCGGCGTTTTCATCCAGGACCCTCCTGACTTCACGCTCGATAATTTCCGGTGTTGCAAACAGCACGGTCGGATCAAGATTGCCCTGAACCGCCATCTGCGGACCGATGATATCGCGCGCCTGACCAAGGTTGACGTGCCAGTCCAGACCCATCACATCACCACCGGCCAGCTTGACCGTATCCAGCATGGCTCCGGAACCTTTAACAAAATGGATAACCGGCGTTTCCATACGGTTCAGCCCATTAATCAGCCGGGTGGTATACGGCAGCACATAACGTTCATAATCGGCAGGAGAAAGAACTCCCCCCCACGTATCAAAGATCTGAATACACTGAGCGCCCGCCTTGATCTGGGCATTCAGATATTCCATATCCATTGTTGTAACCTTCTCCATCAGGGCGGCGTAGACATCAGGAGCGCCGTACATCATGCGCTTGATCTCGGCAAAATCCCTGGAACCTTTCCCCTCAACCATGTAGCACGCCAGCGTAAACGGTGCGCCGCCAAAACCGATCAGCGGCACCTTCCCGGCCAACTCGCGACGCAGTATTTTAATGGTTTCAAGGACGTATGGCACATCCTGTTCCATCTCCGGTATGCGCAACCGCTCCACATCCGCCATGGAGCGGATCGGGTTCTCAAATACCGGCCCCGGGACAAAATCAAGCTTCATCCCCATCGGTTCAACCGGTGTCAGGATGTCAGAGAACATAATCGCGGCATCCACCCCCAGAATTTCGACCGGTTGAATGGAAACTTCGGCCGCGAGTTCAGGGGTTTTACATAATTCAAGAAACGTACACTTGGAGCGAATCGCTCGGTATTCAGGGAGGTAGCGACCGGCCTGACGCATAAGCCACACGGGAGTCCGATCGACCGGCTTGCCCCAGCAGGCATCAAGAAATCTCATATTCATTATATTCTCCTAAAAAACCTACAAAAAGCCTGGAAATTGGTACAAACAAAAGCTGTATTTTAATTTTAAACAGCGTAATAAGTCAAATTATTTGAGGCCGGCTGTTGCCGGAGTTAAGCGGGGCACTCCAGCTAACCGCAGCCATAAAACCTTTACTCTGCTTCAACCGTAAACTTCCTTTTCCCGTATACGACCCGGTCTCCCGGATACAGCTTGCGCCCACGGCGAAGTTCTACTTTACCATTTACAGAAATGTACCCCTCTGCGATCATTGCCTTTGCCTCACCGCCGGAAGAAACCGCGTTTTCCGCTTTCAGGAGACAGTCCAGCTTTATGTATGGTGTTGTAATCTGCATAGTTGGTTTTCTCTCCACTAATAAAAAAGGCGGTCAGCATATAGAATCGCCAAATCGCCGGTACCTGATTTATGGCGGAGCAGGTGAGATTCGAACTCACGGAAGTGTTACCTTCGGCGGTTTTAAAGTCTGATAAAAGCCTATCTACAACAGCCAACAGCCGTGTATTCAGTATGTTACAGCCTTCTATATGTTAGTTTTTTTATTTGTTATTGTTATTTATTGACATTGAATGCACTGAAAACGCACAAAGTAAATTAAGGCTATGCCGCTGCCAACGACCGCCGTGCTGTCGATCGGCTGCCAGGCCGCCGAAACTTTTGCAGAGTTGTAGCACGTGGCGCTCGCTTCCCTTCGGTCTGTAACGACTCCAGAAACAGGCGCAAGGCAGCTTTTCCCTCGCTCAAAGCCTGCTCCTCGCTCTCACCAAAGGCTGATAAACCTGGAAAGTCTGGACATGTAGCAATATAGCCATCATCCTCTTCACTCCAAAAAACATCAAATCCGTAGTGCTCCATCTCGATTACTCCCTGCTGTTCTGCCGTATATAGTCCAGAAGCTGTTTGACCTGATACGGCTTAGCTTTGCCGTTCACATCCTGAAAGTTCATCATGCCGCCTGCTGCATGCTTGTAGATTTTGTGAGACCCGCCCGCCCTGTCATAAACAAAGCCCGCCATCTCTGCCAGTGTGCATAAATCAGAAAAACGGAGATTCCCCGGCGCTTCTGTTGCCCGCTGTAATAGCTTTTCAAAGCGACCCATGTAGCCCCGGTTTCAACAAAGATATAACAAGATACAACAAGAAACCATGAAGCGCAAGAATCAGAAGCAAAAAATAGGCCGCCGTTTTTTCCGGTGGCCTCTATACGTTTGTTCTAAATTCGCACTAAACAGAATTTTTTACAACAAAAAAGCGGCTCACCATTTAAGGCTAACCGCTTGAATTTGTTATGGCGGAGAAGGTGAGATTCGAACTCACGGAAGTGTTACCTTCGGCGGTTTTCTTCGACTCACTGGCTGGCACTGCATTTGAGCAGTCTACCACTCTTTCACCCGCAACCTCTAGTTCATACAATATGTGCTGTAAGGTATACTAAAAATGCTACTAAAATACAACCTCTAAATGACCATATACACTCACTTCAAGCCTTCTAATAGCCCCATTGCGGTTACCAATTTTCCAGGGTCCAGGTGAGCATACCTTTCTGTTATCTTAATTGTACTATGCCCAAGCCACTCTTTAACCACGTACAAGTCTACCCCTGCATTTACCAGCCTACTCGCGCAAGTATGCCTACAACTATGAATGACATAATCACTATCACCCTCCAGCCCCATCTGCTTCCTTACCCATGCCCAACATTTGTCAGCCTGATACTTGGTTATAGAGAAAGGCTTATCTGATTGCTTTCTTGCCAGTAAGATAGATTTGACTCTGGTGGTCATTGGTATGCTCCTGGGACGATCACCCTTGTTAATCCATATTCGTATCTGGTTGTTCTGAAAATCAATGTCCTGGTAGAGCAAGTCCAGCATCTCGGAAAGCCTACACCCTGTATCAAGAAGACATTCCACTAGATCAGCTGTCTCAAGGTAAACAGGCTTCTCGGTGTCTCTCAGCAATCGGAGCAAGGCTATCTCTTCATCCTTGGATACAACACGTATGCGGCCTTTGCTCTCTTTAAATGGTGTGAATATCTCTGCTGGCTGCTTCATCTGTTTGAGGATGGTCTTGAGGGTTGCCTGATAGCGATTGATAGTAGCTCCCTCTATCTTGGTGGCTTCAAGTGTCTTTATGAGAGTATCAACAGTCTCTTCTGTTATCGTTCCTACTGGTATGTTTCCTATAAGCTCTAATAAGCGTAGTGCTTTCCTGTATGTGCCGGTGGCATCCTTGTTGTTCTTCCATTTCGAGTTGTACGTAATCTCGATTGCATCTTTAAGTGTTGTCCTGGCTGCTTTCTCTTGTGGTGATAGCTTACCTTCCTTCATAAGCCTCTGACGCTCAGTATGCTCTACCTGCTTTGCTTCTCGCTTGCTGGTGCTACCTGTGGATCTAAAATACTTCTTGCCGTTAATGGTGAAATTGAAATAGTAGATACCCTGCTTGCCCCTTTTATGAATGCTCATACGTTACCCCTTTCTCCAGCTTAGATTGATGTTGCTGAAGAAAAAAACAGGATACAGAGCCATTGGCCCCATACCCTGTATGGTAAACGTGTATTCTGTAGTGGTTATCTACATGCTATCAAGCAACTTATTCAATCTCCATCCTGGCTTTGTAAACTTCACTTTTGATGGGTCAAACTCTTCAGGCTCAAACTTACCGCCTTTCATAGAATCTGCCCAAGTAACTGTATCATCATGTTCTGGATCGTCTGGATCGAAGAGTGTATCCAACAGTCCTTCATATCCAGGAGGTCCACCGCAGTCTTCAGGTGGGCTGTTACGCCTACCATCTATACACTTTGGATACTTGTTCCCTTTCTCATAAGGTAAGATTTCTTCCAGCTCTATTGTATGTCGCCAGTTATCACCAAAGTCATATGTGTAGAGAATAGTGCCGATATCACTGGTTATGTATCGTTCTATATTATGCTGCCATCCAGCTAGTGCTACTACATCATCCTCAAATTCTGCCTCATAAGGTATCCCAAATATAATAGGGTCATTTGCCTTGTTATCAGTATAGGTGAATTGGTGTAGGTGTGAATCAGTCCAACCAAAAGCATCCTGTATGGCGCAATGTAACTGCCAGAAGTCATAGGTGCTTGGAACCAGTATTCTTCTCCAAATAGGCGGTTCTATCTCCTGGAGTGTTATCTTGAGCTGATATATCTGCTTGGTAGCCATAATAATTACCCTCATGAGTGGTGTTCAACTGTAATTCATATCTCACAGGCTCTTACTAAAATCAACGTGGTAATGGAAAGGGCCTGCTGTTATGCAGACCCTCTTAATGGAACGTGTGGTTATTGTGTCGTTATGCGAGACCTAAGATTGGAGTATATGTTTTGATGATGTAGCAAATGGCTGGTACAGATACTCCGAAGATTCCGGCAAGGTCTGTTTTTCTGGTCTGAGACAATTTGTACATTTGGCAGATGAGAACCTTTTTGTAATATGAAAGCTTGTGATTGCTATTCAAACCCATATCACTTGAATGCTGGCTGTTCTCTCTGGCGGTGCACCATTCCAGGTTGGATACTTTGTTGTCCCACTTCTTGCCATTGAGGTGATTGACCTGCGGTTTGCTATCTGTATTCGGGATGAATGCCTCTGCTACGAGCCTGTGGACCTTTTTATCAGAATCATTACCTTGGACACATAATCTGACAGTGCAGTAGCCTTGCCCAACATCAAAAGGTGTAAGCCACTTGTTGCGTCTGTAGCTCCATACCCTGCCATTCGTGGTTATCGCGTAAAGACCCTTGAACCCTTTAACATCTGCTACCTTTTCATTTCTCTTCAACTTCATAGTGAACCTCGTTAATTAAGTATTTGGGATAGCTCCCAAGTGGTAATAACGGGGTTCGGCTTTTAACTATGTTGATGCTGAAGGGAGGGTTGTATGATTTATCTGAAGGCGCTTGTATGATGTGCTTTAGCAGGATTGAGCTTCTGATATACGAGCTTTAGTAATGCTTCTCCGCACTGACAACATAGGATGGTATATGCTGAGTCTCTGGCTGGCAGGAACAAGTCCGTTATGGGGTCTGTTGTGCCATACCTGATACCGTGAGATATTTCATGTGCTCCGAGCTTACGAGTACATACTTCACACCGGCAACTCAAAGAAGCCCCCGTTCAACAAATGATAGATACTCACCATCACCGACAATTATATGGTCGAGCACCTTTATCCCCATGATTTCCCCTGCCTCACGTAAGCGTCTTGTAATAGCAATATCTTCAGAAGATGCAGTTGGATCACCAGAAGGATGATTGTGGAGGCAAATGATAGCAGCAGCATTTGATAGGCATGCTGTTTGGAACACAGACCTCATATTTACGATTGACTGGTTAAGTGAACCCACTGATACCAAGTCACAGCAGATTATCCGATTCTTTCCATCTAAATGCAGACAGATGAACATCTCCTTGGTCTCCTGCATGAGAAACTTGAAGGTTTCATATACTTGCGCTGGTGCTGTGTATCTTTGTCCAGGCTGGAGGTATCCGGTAACGTCCTCACTTACATAAAGCGTTTCGTATATAGCTTTTATCTGTCTGAGTTGTATCTTCTGTGGGCCTCCTACGTTGGTTCCGAAGAGTGTATTAAGTGTCATGGTGTTATCTCCTTTTAGGCGCAGATATAGTGCGCTGTGGCTCTTTAGATTAGTAATGCTTATGGTTGTATGGATTATTAGTGTTAGGCTGCTGGAGGGGTTTTACGGACTAATTAGAATTGCTATATTCGCTTAATACATTCTGAGCAGTAGGAGACACCTTTTGTTAGTTCCCAGATTGTTTTGACCTGATGGAGGGTTTGATTTTCAGAATAGAT
>JAFLLC010000069.1 GCA_019162745.1 Deltaproteobacteria bacterium
GATGTGCTTCAACAGTCATGATTAGCTTAGCCAGGATTCAACGGGTAGACACTAAACAGGTAAAACTGTCGTTACCAGCAATATTTCACACAGAGACAACGGGTCGGGCTAAGCGTAACGGCACTAAAAGGGGACAAACCATGAAAGCTATTATAATGCTAATACTAATGCTGATGGGTGGGACTTTTCTGGTACAGGAACTGCGAGCTGAAGGCAGTCCTGGCACCCTGCCCACCACCGACATTTTAGACATTGCTGACATCGGACAGGCCATATCACCAAGTGACATGGGGTTACAGACCGGTCGTCAGGGGGTGCAGATCGACGAGATGAACAACGTCATGAACAGTTCCGAATCCTACGGAGCAGTTGGAAGTAACCTGTTGACATCCAACTCGACCGGAACAAACAACGTCAGTGACAACGCGTTTGGCATGACAAACGGAGTAGCAACTATCATCCAGAATTCAGGGAACCAGAACGTAATCCAAAGCTCGTTCATACTTAATATGAGCGTAAAGTGATTATCATGCGATACCGTGATCTATATTCAGGAGCCCGTATCTTCATCGGGTGGCGCAAAGTTTCAATGATCGGGAAAGCCACGGTATTGATACTTTTTGCCTGTATATTCTGCACATTATCTGCACAAGCGGGTGTAGTGCAGGTGCCAGGCGCATCGCTCGGCTCAATGAATGTCAAATTGACGAGTCTGAAAGAACAACGATTTAAAAGTACAGTGCAGCAGCAGTATGACTTCAGCTGCGGCTCCGCTGCACTGGCAACGCTTCTGACCTTTCATTATGACGACAAAGTTACAGAAGCTGACGTCTTTAAGGTCATGTATGACAATGGGAACAAGGAAAAAATACGCAGGGAAGGATTTTCATTGCTCGACATGAAAAACATGTTGGAAAAACGCGGCTATAAAGCGGACGGTTTCAGCATATCGCTTGATAAGTTGCATAATATCGGCGTGCCGGCAATCGCGTTGATCAACAACAAGGGGTTCAAACATTTCACCGTCATCAAGGGAGTAACAGAAAAAGATGTGCTTCTGGGAGATCCAGCACTTGGCACAAGAGTTGTGGCACGCCAGGAGTTCGAAACGACATGGAATGGGCTGGTATTTCTTGTGCGTAACAAAAAGGATGTGGCCGAACGGCATTTTAACCAGCCTTCAGATTGGCCATCCAGAGGGCGGATTGAGAATATAATGCCATTAACAAGTGGGCAGTTGCTTAATATGACATTGTTCCTGCCCGTAGCAAGCGGCCTGTAAGGAGGTATATATGAAACAGCATGTGACAAAAACAGCACTGTCTGCCACCTTGCTTCTGACAGTGATGCTGCTGGTATGGCAACCTGAAGTCGGGGCTTTCGAATCATTGTCCGGCACAATCGCCGCCAGCGATCAGGACCTTTCAGCGATACGCGGTGGATTCGTTACAAATGAAGGTCTTTTGGTGTCGTTCGGCATTGAACGGGCTATTTACGTGAATGGTATCCTGGATGCTGCCAGTAACTTCACTATTAATCGCACTGATGGCAGTGGCAGTAGTAACCTGCAGCAAACGGATCCAGCGCTCTCGGGCATCAATACCGTCAAGGTGGTACAGATAGGACCTGATGGCAGTAATGTCTTTTCACCGGATAAAATTGTCGGCAATGTCGTGCCGAACGGTTTTACAGTGATCCAGAACACACTTAACAACCAGTTTGTAAAAAACACGACAACCTTTAACGTCTCGGTAACTAATTCCAATCTATTCCGGGATATGAACCTGACATCATTAATAAGTCAGCAGATGATAAATGCTTCCCGCTAACGACCTATCAGGATGTTTTACACAAATAGTTCCGACCGCAGCACAATACTGGCAGGTGAAAGATGGTTATAAAGTGCAGAAAATACTTTGTCAGTTGTTAATAACATTTGACAGAACCTAAATGACTTAACCTTTAAATTATACTCCTATAAAAAAATAATAAACAGACTGTTATTTTACTTTGGGAGTGGTATATTTAACTTAAGAAGTGGGAGGAAAATATGTTTCGGGGGTTTTGTATTATGGAAGATACTCCGCCTGAGCATAACCGGTTGAGGGAGGCTGTAGCGCTCCAGTCTGACTGATTCAAAGATGGTTTTTAAAGGGGGGCGATAACTATCGCAGATATTTCGCCTGGAAACAGGGCACATAGATTTGGCAGCATACTCCGAGGGTTGTGAGGATCGGAATACTCCTTGAAAATGGAATCGAATAGTGTGAAAGAAAAGTGAAGCCCACCGAAATAATTGGTGGGCTTTTCATTTGGAGCTTGAAAGGCTGTTAATAATACGCAGTTCATACGGAGTTGATTTTGCGTTGGAGGATTCAGGCTGTTAACCCAGGCACGGTTTCTTCCTGGCTCTCCTCAAAAATTTTAGCAAAACTATCCTTGATTTCGTCGAATGCAGCAAGGACCTGAGGGTCAAAATGTCCCGGCAACGTACGTCCATCACCATTCAAGATGATATCGCAAGCTTTGGCATGATCAAACGCCGGCTTGTAGATCCTGTTGCTGCGCAGTGCGTCGTACTGGTCAACCAGCATAACTATCCGTCCCTCAACAGGTGATTCATCCCCCTTTAAACCGGCCGGGTAGCCGGTGCCATCCCAACGTTCATGATGGGTGGCGGCAATGCCGGCTCCCATTTTGAGCATGCTGTGTGCAGAACCTTCCAGAATGCGCTCGCCAATAGTCGTGTGCTGTTTAATGACTGCAAATTCTTCTGCAGTTAGTGGACCCGGTTTCAGCAGAATAGAATCCGGGATACCGATCTTACCGACGTCATGCATGGCACTTGCCACCGAAATATCGTCGACAAAACTGTCATCCATTTTCAAATGGAGAGCCAGGCTCCTGGCGTACAGCCCGACCCGTGAAATATGCAGGCCGGTGTCTTCATCACGAAGCTCGGCAGCAGTCATAAGCCGTTCGATGATTTCCAGGCTCATATGGGTTATCTCACCAAGCGCTGCATTAAGTTCGGCTGTTCTGAGTGCTACCGTGCGCTCGAGTTCAGCCTTGTAATTCTTTTCTATCTGGGTTAACCGCTTGAAATCAACCCCTTTTTCTACCGTGTGGACAAGTGAAGGCGGACGGTACGGCTTGATGATAAAATCAAACGCACCCTTCTGAATCGCCTTGACCGCGACATCCAGATCGGCATATGCCGTCATCAGCACGACCGGTGTTTCCCTGTCAAGAAAGCGGATCTTTTCCAGCAGTTCCAGCCCATCCATGATCGGCATATTGATGTCAGTCAGCACCAGATCAACCGGTTCCAGCACAAACTGCCTGACCGCTTCCTGGCCATTCGAGAAGGCACGCACCGAAAACCCGAATTCACTCAAAAGCGTTGTAACGCTCTCCAGAACAAAACGATCGTCATCGACCACAAAAATTCTGCCACTGCTTTTATTGCTCATGATCCAGCACCTCACGAATTTTCATCAGCAGCTCTTTTGGAGTAAAGGGTTTGGGCAGATAATTCATCCCCTCTTCCACCCCACCTTGACTGACGACCACTTCCTTTGTATAACCGCTGCAAAACAGAATCGGCATTCCCGGATCAATCCTCCGGATTTCATCATAGACCTCACGGCCATTCATTTTCGGCATAATGACATCGAGGATTGCCAGACTGACCCGCCCCCCCAGTTCGCGGAACTTATCCAGAGCGTTCTCGCCATCCACCGCTTCAACCACTGAATAACCGAACTCTTCCAGTATCTCCCTGCCGAACATGCGGGTCGTTTCGTTGTCTTCAGCCAGCAGGATACAGCTTTTACCCCGAACATCCGCCACTTTCTCCTGTTCTTTTTCCAGACCGGCGGCAGGGACCGAATCGAGCAGCGGCAGATAAATCTGGAAAATAGTGCCGAGGCCGACGGTACTGTGGCAAACGATATACCCTTTATGTTCCTTGATAATGCCGTAGATGATTGAAAGTCCCAGACCGGTCCCTTTGCCCAGCGCTTTGGTCGTATAGAACGGTTCAAAGATATGCTTCACTACCTCTGCGTCCATCCCGTCGCCGCTGTCGGTAAAAGTCAGGAGCGCATATATGCCCGGCTGGCCGAATCCTCTGGCGATAATAAAATCAGAATCGAGAGTGACCGTTTCGGTGGTAATGACTATCGAGCCGCCGTGCGGCATGGCATCCCTGGCATTGGTCGAGAGGTTCATCAGCACCTGCTCGATCTGCCCACTGTCGACCAATACCGGCAACCCTTTATGTCCGGGATGCTCAAGATTTATCTCAAGATAAATATCCTCGCTGATCAGCCGATGCAGCAGTTGATGGACACGGTTGATTATTTCATTCAGATCCGCAATAACCGGGTACGATGCCTGCTTGCGACTGAAGGCAAGCAAACCCCGGGTAAGACTTGAGCCACGCTCTGCGGTAGTGACAATATGTTCAGCGTTTTTTTGCAGGGGGCTGTCGCCTGGAAGTTTAAGCTGCATGATGCTGGCATAGCCTACAATGGCCGTCAGGATATTATTGAAATCATGGGCGATACCGCCGGCCAGCTGCCCAACCGCATCCATCTTCTGCGCTTGCCGGAGTTGCCCCTCCAACTGTTTACGTTCGGTAATATCCTCTTTAATGGCAATAAAATGAGTAATAGCATAGCTATTATCCCTTATGGGTGCAATCAGCGCCTGTTCCCAGTACAGCTCACCATCTTTCTTGCGGTTATGAAATTCACCGCGCCATTCACCTCCTGCAAGAATTGTATCCCAGAGTTGTCTGTATTCTTCTTTCCCAGTCTCTCCTGTTTTAAGAATATTCGGATTTTGACCGACCGCTTCTTCGAAACTGTAGCCGGTCAACCCGGTAAAATGCGGGTTGACATATTCAATATTGCCATAGGTATCGGTAATCACAATTGAAGCAGGATTCTGCTCTACCGCCACAGAAAGCTTGCGCAAATGTTCTTCAGCCTTTACTCTTTCGGCCAGCTCCCTCTTCGATTCATCATTAAGGCGGGCATTCTCAAGAGCCAGAGATGCCAGTTCACCAAACTGGACCAGAAGTTCCAACTGTTCATCATTCAGCAGTCCCCCCTCATCAACAAAAGCAACACCAAGAACACCGACGACCTCCTCCCCGGAGTTAAGGGGCACACCTGCCATACACCTCAGCACATCACGATCTGAATCTGGCAAGCGGCCGTCCCAGCGGCTGTAATCATCAATATGGTACAGTTCTCCGGTACTCCAGATACGCCCGGCAATCCCCTCTCCAGGCTTGACCGAATAATGGTTGAGGTGGTTATAAATACCGCTCTGGAACACCATATTCATTTCGGTACCGGCGGCATTTTTAAGATATACATAGCAGTGCTCGGTGCCGACCAGAGAGCCGGCACGGACAACAATTGTCTGCAGCAGTTCAGCCACGTCCAGCCGACTGATCAATCCCAGGGTTGTTTCGTGGAGCGTCTGCAGGTATTCGTTCTGGCGTTGGAGTTGTGCATCGGCACGTTCATGCCTGCCCAGATCGATTTCCAGTCGGCTCCGCTGAAGATCGTTTTCCCGGACAAGTTCGTTAAAAGCCCGTCCCAATGTCGCTACTTCATCCTCCCCCTGCAGCGGGAAAAATCGATCATCGCCCCTTTTATTCTGCAGGCCCTCCACATGGGTGGTAAGATTTACGATCGGTGTCATAAGGCGACCCAGACAACGGCGCATGAACCAGAAGATCGCCAATGAAAGCAGCGGCAGGGAAATCATAAACATGCTTTTTGCCCGATTGTCAGTGAAGTAGGAAAGAGAAAACAGCAGGGCAAGCGGTACGATAGTTACGGATAAAGGGAGCAGCAGCGTGACTTTGGTTTTTATGTTACATTTAAACATATTCATACCCGCATAATGTTGCTGCAATTAAAAATCTGGTCGAGAGGATACCACAGATAATACAGAGTTAGTTATAGTGAATTTGATGATTTCAGAGCAATTCTACTGAAATATTTGCCTGGCTGATTTCAAATGGGAATACCGCCCCTTTTTACCAACTTTTATTGGACAAGTGCTGGCCCATACCGTATTATATAAAATTTTACAGCTACAAGAGGAGTATTTAATTGGATAAACTTATCATCAAGGGTGGAAAAAAACTTAAGGGTGACGTAACGATCAGCGGTTCCAAAAATGCCTCACTCCCAATTTTTGTCGCGACAATCCTGGCCCCTGGAATCAACAAGATCAGTAATGTGCCGTTTCTGCGTGACATCAACACCACCATCAAAGTGTTGGATTCGCTTGGCGCACAGATCGAAGGGAACGGCAATATTGTAAAAATTGATACAACTAACATAAACAGCCATGAGGCAACCTATGATCTAGTCAAAACCATGCGGGCCTCGGTACTGGTTTTGGGACCTCTCCTGGCCCGTTTCGGCAAGGCGCGGGTCTCACTGCCCGGCGGCTGCGCCATCGGAGCCCGCCCGATCAACCTGCACCTGAAAGGCTTGCAGGCGCTTGGCGCTGAAATAACTCTTGAGCATGGTTATGTCGAAGCAAAATGCCGCTGCCTCAAGGGTGCCCGTATCAATTTCGACATCTCAACTGTCGGCGGCACCGAGCATCTGATGATGGCCGCAGCAACAGCAAAGGGTGAAACCCTGCTGGAGAATGCCGCCAGAGAGCCGGAAATTGTTGATCTTGCCCTGTACCTGAACCGCATGGGTGCCAAGATTGAAGGCGCGGG
The DNA here is from genome assembly GCA_019162745.1 of Deltaproteobacteria bacterium. Lineage (GTDB taxonomy): Bacteria > Desulfobacterota > Desulfuromonadia > Geobacterales > Pseudopelobacteraceae > JACRCG01. Next base: position 6,764 of record JAFLLC010000069.1, read on the forward strand.
TACCGACACAATCAGAATTCAGGGGGTATCCGAACTGTCGGCAGCAGATTACGAGGTCATGCCGGACCGCATCGAAGCCGGTACTTTCATGATCGCGGCAGCGATGACCGGCGGCGACATCCGTATCCACCGTATGAAGCTGGAGCATCTCGACGCTCTGGCGTTCAAAATGCAGGATGCAGGGGTTATAATTACCAGCCGTGACGGTGTGGTAATGGTCAAAGGGCCCAAACGGGTTAAGAGCGTCAACATCAAGACCCGCCCCTATCCCGGTTTTCCGACCGACATGCAGGCCCAGTTTATGGCGATGATGTGCCTTGCGGATGGGACCAGCGTCATCTCGGAGAATATCTTTGAAAACCGCTTCATGCATGTATCAGAACTGCAGCGTTTTGGCGCCGACATCACGGTTGAAGGAAGTACAGCAACGGTGATCGGGGTAAAAAAACTGTCCGGCGCTCCGGTCATGGCCACCGACCTGCGGGCCTCGGCTTCGCTGATCCTGGCCGGCCTGGCTGCGGAAGGCACGACCGAAGTCACCCGCATCTACCACCTGGACCGCGGCTATGAGTCGATCGAGAAAAAATTTGCCGCCCTCGGTGCGGATATCCAAAGGGTCAAAGAATGAATGACTGGATTACCATAGCTATCCCGAAGGGGCGCATTCTTGAAGAGTCGGTCGAGATGTTCGGCAATATCGGCATCGACTGCCGCGAACTCCTTTCTGATTCCCGCAAGCTCATTTTTGAAAACAGCGAGCAGCGAATGCGCTATATGATTGTCCGGGCAACTGATGTTCCTACCTACGTAGAATACGGCAGTGCCGATCTCGGCATCGTCGGCAAGGATACGCTGATGGAACAATGCAAGGATGTCTATGAACCGCTCGATCTGAAATTTGGTTACTGCCGCATGATGGTAGCCGAACCGGCCGATCTGGCAAAGGCCGACGATCCCTCCTGCTGGTCGCATATCCGGGTGGCAACTAAATACCCGCATGTGACAGAGAAATATTTCGCCGCCAAAGGGGTGCAGGTCGAGATCATCAAGCTCTACGGTTCGATCGAACTGGCGCCGCTGGTCGGACTTTCCGACCGGATTGTCGATCTGGTCTCAACAGGCGAGACGATGCGCCAGAATGGGCTGGTCGAAGTTGAAACCATTGCCGAGATCACGACCCGCCTGATAGTCAACCGGGCCAGCCTGAAAACAAAAAACGACCGTATATCGCACATTATACAGGCGTTGGAGCGATTGCTCCAATCGCACCCAGCAAGGTAGACCATGCTTTTTCTTGATATCAGTGATCCCGGATTTGCGCAAAAATTTGACACCATTCTTTCCCGCGGTGAAGAGAACGGACGCGAAGTTGAACAGACCGTGCTTGATATCATCGCCGCTGTCCGTCAGCGAGGTGATGCAGCTCTGCTGGAACTGACCCGCCGTTTTGACCGGCTGGAAGCGACCTCAATAGCCGAACTGGAGATATCTCCGGCGGAGATCGAGGCTGCCTTTGCTACTGTTTCTGCCGAGGAGATCGACTCACTCCGGCTGGCGGTCAAGCGGGTTACCAGTTTCCACGAGAAGCAGAAACAGCAGACCTGGCTGTCGACAGAAGAACCGGACATCATGCTGGGGCAAAAGGTTACGCCTCTCTCGCGGGTCGGCATCTACGTTCCGGGCGGGAAGGCGAGTTATCCCTCCAGTGTTATCATGAATGCCGTACCGGCCAAAGTCGCCGGGGTCGGTGAAATCATCATGGTTGCCCCCTCCCCCGGCGGCGAAATCAGCCCCCATGTACTTGTCGCTGCAAGCCTCTCAGGAGTCCACCGCATCTTCCGGATCGGCGGGGCGCAGGCTGTTGCTGCCCTGGCTTACGGTACGGCAACGATTCCAAAGGTTGACAAGATCACCGGGCCGGGCAACATCTATGTTGCTACCGCCAAGAAACTGGTGTTCGGACAGGTCGGCATCGACATGATCGCCGGACCGAGCGAGATTCTGGTGATCAACGATGGCAGCGGCAACCCGGCCCACATCGCCGCCGACCTCCTCTCGCAGGCGGAACATGATGAACTCGCTTCATCGATCCTGATCACGACAGACCGGAGCTTTGGCGAACAGGTGGCAGCAGAAGTGGAACAACAGCTGGCGGAGCTTTCACGCGAGACCATCGCCCGCGCTTCCTGGGAAAAGTACGGGGCAATCATTGTGGCTGATACTCTGGATGAGGTTATCGCGTTCTCCAACCGCATCGCCCCGGAGCATCTCGAACTCGCAGTGGCCGATCCGTTTGCAATTTTGTCGCAGATCACCAACGCCGGCGCGATCTTCATGGGGCACTGGACCCCCGAAGCGGCCGGAGATTATCTGGCCGGACCGAACCACACCCTCCCGACCGGCGGCACGTCCCGTTTTTTCTCCCCGCTCTCGGTTGATGACTTTGTCAAGAAATCTTCAATCGTCTATTTTTCAAAGGGAGGCCTGCAGCGGCTCGGCGCGGACATCGTCAGAATCGCCGGATTGGAAGGGCTGGAAGCGCATGGCCGGTCGGTAACTATCCGGCAGGAGAAGCAAAAGTGAATTATCTTCGTCCCGGCATATCGGCCATGAAAGGCTACGTCCCCGGTTTTCAGCCGCCTGACGTCGCATCCTGGATCAAACTTAACACCAACGAAAACCCATATCCTCCGTCCCCAAAAGTAGCAGAGGCGATTCTGGCGGAGATCGGGAGTGACGGCGCGGCGCTGCGGACCTACCCGAGCGCCTCCAGCCAGAAATTACGCGAAGTGGCAGGGACTTTGTACGGCTTTGATCCATCGTGGATCATCATGGCCAACGGCTCTGACGAAGTTCTCAACAATCTGATCAGGGCCTGCGCCGGAGAGGGGGAGGATATCGGCTATGTGCATCCATCCTACTCCTACTACTCGACGCTGGCGGAGATTCAGGGTGCGATAGTCTGCACATACGGCTTGAGCGATTCGTTCACTATTGAAGCTTTCCCCGACCATTACGGCGGTAAGCTGTTCTTCCTGACGGCTCCCAACTCGCCGCTCGGCTTCGCTTTTCCGCTGGAATATATCGAGGAGATTGCACAGAATTGCGGCGGACTGCTGGTGATTGACGAAGCGTATGCCGACTTTGCCGACTGGAACGCTCTCGAACTGGTGAAAAAATACGACAATGTGGTTGTAACCCGCACTCTATCAAAAAGTTACGCTCTGGCCGGTATGCGCCTCGGACTGGCAATCGCCCGTCCCGAGATCATCGCCGCACTGGACAAGATCCGTGATCACTACAACCTTGACCGTCTGGCGCAGGCGGCATGTGTTGCCGCCCTGGAGGACCAACACTACTTCCGTGAATCCTGCCGCAGGATCATTGAAACCCGTGAATGGTTTTCCCGCGAACTGACGGCAATAGGATACGATGTGATACCATCACAGACAAATTTCATCTTTGCATCACCACCGGACAGGAACGGCCAGCGGGTCTATGACAGTTTATATGGGCGCAAAATCCTCGTGCGCCTCCTCTCCGATCCGCTGCTGGTTCACGGTCTCAGAATTTCGATCGGGACGAGGGGAGAAATGGAAACAACACTGGCCGCTATGACAGAGATCGGATAATGAAAATGGGGGGAAGTATGTTACGCACCGCAACTATTGAACGGGTCACGAAAGAAACCAGAATAAAGCTGTCACTGAAAATTGATGGATCCGGCAATGCCAACATCTGCACTTCGGTGCCATTTCTCGACCATATGCTCAATCTTTTTTCCCGCCACGGCCTTTTTGATCTGGACATTGAAGCGTGCGGCGACATCGACATCGATTTTCACCATACGGTTGAAGATATCGGCATTGTATTAGGTGAGGCATTCAAGCAGGCGCTGGGAGAGAAAAAGGGGATTCGGCGTTATGGGCAGGCTACCGTACCGATGGATGAAACATTGGCCAGTGTGGCGGTTGACATCTCCGGGAGACCGTACCTTGTGTATCACGTCAACTTGCCGAAAGTGAAGATTGGCGAGTTCGACGTCGAACTGGCGCGGGAGTTTTTTCAGGCATTTACCAACAACTGCGCCCTTAACCTGCATATTAATGTCATGTATGGCGACAATGTTCACCATATAATTGAAGCCTGCTTCAAGGCTTTTGCCCGGGCGCTCGACAGCGCCAGTCAGCTTGACCCACGCGTGGAGGGGGTTATGTCAACTAAAGGGGTATTGTGATTCAACCAGAAAAAGCATTATAAACACGGAGAAACGGAGAACACAGAGTAAAACCGAAGCGTTACAAATAATATATAAAGCTTTATAGCTCACCAAAAAGGTTTTTTGGTTTTAGATCTTAAGCCTCTGATTTCTCAGTGTTCTCCGTGTCTACGTGTTATTGAACTGCCGGTTTAGGTTAAACGGCTACTTGATTCCCTTCAGCAGAACCTTCGCCTTTCTGGCTTCCTCACTTTTCGGGAACCCCTCCACCAGTTTTTTCAGTATAAATTTGGCGCTCTTGGCATCCTTGATCGCTTCGAATGACATAGCCTGCTTCAACATGGCGGCAGCAACCTTCTCCTTGCCGGGATAGTTCTTAATAACCTCCTGATAGGACAAGATCGCCGCTTCATAGTTCTTTTCACTGTAGTAGGTTTCGCCGATCCAGTAGTGGGCATTGGCAACCAGATCATGTGTGGGATTAAGGTCAAGAAATTTGGTGAAGTGCTCACGCGCCGAAACCAGATCACCCGCTTTTAGCAAATCAAGTCCCTTCAAATAAAGCGAATCGGGGTTAGCGCTAGTTTCATCCTTTTCCGCCTTGGCCTTTGCAGCCATTTGTACCATTAGAGAATCAAGCAATACTTGCTGTTTCAGGATGTGCTGCTCCAGGGCCAAAATACGTTTGTCAGCATCTTCGCTATATCTCGCAAGATCTTCCGCAGGTTTTTTTACGGCGATAATCGTATCGTCAAGCTTGCCGTTCAGTGCCCGCATGTCATTCTTGGTGCTGTCAATTGTGGCCTGAATATCGGCCGACATTTTTCGAACAGAGGCGACATCACTCTTAAAACCCTTTTCAATAGCGCCGACAGTTACCTTGGATTCTTCCCGGATGCTGTTAAAATCCCTGTCGATGGAATAAAGACGGGTTTTAATTGAGTCGATATCACTACGGACATTGTCAAGTGCACTCTGCGAGGCGCACCCGGCCAGAGTTGAAACCAGAAGCATTACCACCAAATTAATATATTTATTCATACAAAAAGTCTCCTCTCTCCATATAGTCACGACGCAGTTATACCACGGGTACATTCTATTGACAAGCATCAGCAGCCAGAGCTTTAAACAGCAGGTAGATAGAGCCTGCTGATGAAAAGCAGAGGTTTTATACTTGACAAAAATGTGACATTCCATTAACTATCTACCGTTTTTGGGCCATACAGCAAGAATGCCATCTATTGGCTATTCATATTTACAGGGGGATTTGAAAAATGGAACAGTATGCAATTGTTTTTGCCTTGGCCTGTGCCGCAGCGGCCGTTATCTATGGCCTGGTCACGGCAAGCTGGATTTTAGGTCTGCCCCAAGGCAATGACCGGATGAAGCAGATTGCCGCAGCAATTCAGGAAGGGGCCGGCGCTTACATGAAACGCCAGTACACGATCATCGCTGTCGTTGGTGTGGTCATGTTTATCGCCCTGTTCGCAACCTTAGGGTGGAAGACTGCAATCGGCTTTGCTGTCGGCGCGCTTTTTTCAGGGCTGACCGGCTTTATCGGCATGTTCGTTTCAGTACGGGCCAATGTGCGCACGACAGAGGCCGCTAAATCCGGCATCACCAAGGCCCTCAACGTTGCCTTCAAGGGTGGAGCAATCACCGGCATGCTGGTCGTTGGTCTCGGCCTTTTAGGTGTAGCCGGTTACTACATGATCCTGTTGAAACTGATGCCGGACGCACCGATCAAGGATGTTGTCACCCAACTGGTCGGACTCGGCTTCGGCGGTTCTCTGATCTCCATCTTTGCCCGTCTCGGCGGCGGTATCTTCACCAAGGGGGCAGACGTCGGCGCCGACCTGGTCGGTAAAGTTGAAGCCGGCATACCCGAGGATGATCCACGCAATCCGGCTGTTATCGCCGACAACGTTGGCGACAACGTTGGCGACTGCGCCGGTATGGCCGCCGACCTGTTCGAAACCTATGCCGTGACCCTGATCGCCGCCATGCTGCTCGGCGCCATCACCTTTACCGGCAGCAACAGTGCCGTCAGCTACCCGCTGATTCTGGGCGGCATCTCGATTATCACCTCCATTATCGGCACCTATTTTGTCAAACTTGGCGCCAGCCAGAAGATCATGCCGGCTCTTTACAAGGGGCTGATCGCCTCGGCCGTACTCGCCTGCATCGCCTTCTACTTCGTCACAACACAGATGTTCCCGGCCGGTCTCACCAACTCTGCCGGCGTGACCTTCAGCGCCATAAACATCTTCATCTCGGCCATCGTCGGCCTGGTCATCACCGGCGCTATCTTCTGGATTACCGAGTACTATACAGCAACTGAGTACGGCCCGGTACAGCACATCGCCCAGGCATCCACCACCGGCCACGGCACCAACGTCATCGCCGGTCTCGGCGTTTCCATGAAATCAACCGCCGCTCCGGTTATTGTCATAGCTGCCGGTATCATCATCGCCTTCCAGTGCGCCGGAGTCTACGGTATCGCCATTGCCGCCGTATCGATGCTCTCACTGACAGGTATCGTTGTTGCCATGGACGCCTACGGCCCCATCACCGACAATGCCGGCGGCATTGCCGAGATGGCTGACCTGGACGACTCGGTCCGCGCCGTAACAGATCCGCTGGACGCCGTCGGCAACACGACCAAGGCCGTCACCAAGGGTTATGCGATCGGTTCCGCCGGCCTTGCAGCCGTTATCCTCTTCACCTCATATGTTGATGAGTTGAATCATGCGCTGCAGCTTGCGGGCAAAGAGCTCATCAAATTCGACCTCTCTGACCCATATATCATCGTCGGTCTCTTCATCGGCGGCATGCTCCCCTACTATTTTGCCGCACAATGCATGGAAGCTGTCGGTAAAGCCGGCGGCGCTGTTGTTGTCGAAGTACGTCGTCAGTTCCGCGAGATCAAAGGCATTATGGAAGGCACCGGCAAACCGGATTATGCCGCCTGTGTTGATATCGTCACCAAAACTGCTCTTAAAGAAATGATTATCCCCGGACTGATCCCGATTCTTGCTCCGGTTATCGTCGGCTTCACCCTTGGTCCCAAGGCTCTGGGCGGCGTGATCGTCGGTACGATCGTCACCGGTATCTTCGTTGCCATCTCCATGACAACCGGCGGCGGCGCCTGGGATAACGCAAAAAAGTACATCGAAGACGGCCACCACGGCGGCAAAGGCGGCGAAGCACACAAGGCTGCCGTTACCGGTGATACTGTCGGCGATCCTTACAAGGACACCGCCGGACCGGCAATCAACCCGATGATCAAGATCATCAACATCGTTTCACTGCTGATCGTGCCGCTTCTGGCTAAAATGATGTAGTTTCGTATACATTTTCGTTTCAGCAAGGCGGCATTGGGAAAAACCCCGTGCCGCCTTTTTCTTTGCTTTCAGCGTCAAAAGGGTTATAATCCGCCAGTTTTGTATCTAAAGTGGCAACAGCCACCTGAACCTGAAAGGCTATCACTAAATGAGCACACCCATAAGCAAGAAAATGCTGATCAATGTCATGCACCCCGAGGAGACTCGTGTAGCTATCGTCCACGACGGTCGCTTGATGGAGCTGAACATCGAAATCAGCGGCAAAGAGCAGATCAAAGGCAACATTTACAAAGGCATCGTCCTCCGTGTCGAACCTGGTCTTCAGGCAGCTTTCGTCGATATCGGCCGGGCCAAACCAGGATTCCTCCAGATTGGCGAGCTGCACCCTGATTACTATAAATGGCGCGATGATCTCCCCGAAGAACAACGCAAACGCTTTCCTCGTATCCAGGAGGTACTCCACCGCGGACAGGAACTGCTGGTGCAGGTTGAAAAAGACGAACGGGACAATAAGGGCTCCGCCCTGACAACCTATATCTCCCTGCCGGGGCGATATATGGTGATGATGCCTGGCAGCGATTCAGCCGGTATATCCCGCAAGGTTGAGCAGGAGGGAGCACGTAAAAAGCTGAAGGAAATCGTCGCCGGTATGGATATACCTGAGGGTACCGGATATATCATGCGTACCGAAGCGGTTGGACGTTCCCCGGAAGAGCTGCAGAAAGATTTCACCAGCCTGACTGAACTTTATGAATCTATCAGGCGGGGGGCTGCCGAAATCAAAGGCGTCGGCGAGATTTATCGCGACAGTGGCCTGATCATTCGTACCATACGTGATTATTTTTCTGACGATGTTGATGAAGTTCTTGTGGACAGCAAGGATGCCTACCGTGAAGCCAAAGAGTTTTTCCGCGACACTATGCCCGACTGTGAAAAGCGGGTTAAACTGCACAAGGAAAAACGGCCGATCTTTTCCCGCTTCCAGCTGGAAGAACAGATTGATCAGATCTACGAAAAGCGGGTTGCCCTGCCATCCGGAGGCTCACTGATCATTGAGCCGACCGAAGCGCTGGTCTCGATCGACGTCAACTCGGGTAAATCAAGCGGAGAACGGGGCATCGAAGACACCGCTTTCAAGACCAATATGGAGGCTGTCGAAGAGGTTGCCAGACAGCTGCGACTGCGGGATCTTGGCGGTCTGATTGTTATCGACCTCATCGACATGCGTGAAAACAAGCATAACAGCGAAGTTGAAAAAGCGCTTAAAAACGCTCTCAAAATGGATAAGGCACGGGTCAATGTCGGCCGCATTTCACAGTTCGGTATCATGGAAATGTCGCGCCAGCGGATTGCCAAAACCCTGAATGATGCCATCTACCTCGAATGTCCACACTGCGAGGGGCGCGGCAAAGTCAAATCTGTTGAAGCGATGGCGGTATCTTTCCTACGCAAGGTTCACGCTGCCGCCGCCAAGGGAACCGTTGCAGAAGTGCTCGGGGGGCTGCCGCTGGAAGTGGCGTACTACCTGCTCAACCGTAAAAAACGTGAGCTGGCCCAGATTGAAAACGATTACGAAATTGAAGTAACCGTCAAAGGCAAAACGTCCTTCCTGCTTAATCAGCTGGAGCTTGAAACCGTGAAACGCGAGAAACCTCACCTTGACGATGTCCTGAAGAGCGAGGCTGAAGCGGAAGAAGCCCATAAAACTATCGTCCCAAGCTCTCCTCATCCACAGATCACTGTGGATGAGGAGCAAAAAGGCGAAGCTGTCGGCTCTGCAGATGGGGTCAAAAAACGGAAACGGCGTAAAAAGAAGAAAAAGGCTGCCGGTGACATCCATCCGGATGCGACTGCGCTTGACCAGATCCCAGCAGAGGCTGATTATGGTGACAGTTCCCAGGCTGAAGACGCCACTGAGGCCATCGAAGCCACCGCTGCTGAATCCGGCGATACTGCAGCGGATGAATCCGCGAAGCCAAAGAAACGGAAGCGCCGGCGCAGCCGCAGTAAAACACCTAAGGATCAGGAGCATACTCCAGAGGAAGCACCTTTAGAGACAGCTGCTGAACCTGCTGTAGCTGAAATTTCTATTCCTGACACGACAACGCCTGAAGTGACCGCAGCTAAAGCTAAACCGAAACGCGCCCGCACTCCACGCAAGAAAAAACCGGAAGCCTCTGTCGAAATGCCTGTCGCCTCTGAACCGGCTGTTGAAATTGAGGCAACTCCAGAGACTCCTCCGACGCAAAAGAAACCGCGGCGAGCAGCGCCAAAAAAGGATAAGGGGTTTGCTGTCACAGCACCGGAACCTGCGGCCGCACCAGCCAAACCAGCCGCACGACCAAGGCGCAAGAAAAAAGTTGAAGAAGCCCCGTAGGACTCGTCCATAAATTTATAAAATGCCCGGAGAATTACATGCAGAAATACGTACAATACATAGCCGTTCTTTTCATTGCTGCCTCCATTGCCGCTTGCGGCAGCAGCGGGACAACTACTACGGCAGTTCCAATCTACGACTCACCGGCAGCCCTTGCTCCTCCAAACACACAAATGGGAGGAGCAGTTCAAAAAACGCCACTGGATCTTAACAACACGGTATCGACTCTGGCAGGGAGTCCAGAAATCTCTATTTTGACCGATGGCAGCGGTACCGCTGCCCGATTTAACCACCCTACCGACATCACCACAGACGGCACCAATTTTTATGTTGCAGACTATGCAAATTATGCCATCCGTAAAATAACTAAATTAGGAGAGGTTACAACCCTGCAATGCACAGATGCTGATACCGGCATCAGTACAGGTTTCAATCTACCATTTAGTCTCACAGTAAAAGCAGACGGGGCACAGCTTTACGTCGTAGATGCCGGTTCCAATACAATTAGAATTATTGATATTGATACCGTTAACAACACTAATAAAGTCACTACAATCGGCAGCACGGAAGGCCTGTCCGGATCGGTTGATTCTGCTGTCAAAACCGATGTGCGTTTCAATCGCCCAACAGGCATAACCACGGACGGCGATAATCTTTACGTGACGGATTCCGGTAACGACACCATTCGCCGGATTGATCTCAAAAACAACTATACTGTTTCTACTCTGGCAGGCACGGCAGGTATTATTGGTTCAACCGACGGCGGCCCAAAAGTAGCGCTCTTTAATCTGCCACAGCGTATTACCACCGACAGGATCAGCCTCTATGTAACCGATTTCAATAACCGAACCATCCGCAAGGTCGATATACTGACAGGAGAGGTTTCCACAATAGCCGGTAAATCAGGCCCACTCGAGGCTGCGACTGATGGGATCGGATCAGAGGCACGCTTCTACCAACCTAACGGCATTACCACGGATGGTACCTATCTTTATGTGACAGACTCATACCTGAATACCGTCCGCAGGATAGATAAAATATCACCATACAATGTCACAACCATATCCATACCTGACGATAGCCTCCATACTCCGCTTGGAATCACCACTGACGGGTTCAGCCTCTTCATCGCGGATACGTATACTGTAACCAGAGATCCCAAAACAATGATAGATACTTATACTTACAGTAACAGCATCATCAAGATAGATTAAATGGACAGATTGCATCCGGGGTCACACCGTCTACTCCACTTGTGAGGCCCCTTTTTTCTTGACGTACCCGGACGTTGAAGATATTTTTATCAGCTTGATTACCCGGAAATACAATTGTTGTGAAAGGTTGAATCGCCACCATGGAAGAACTCAGTGAACTCCTGCTCCAAAGGCGCCGTAAAGTGGACGCGCTCTGGGAAGCTGGTATAAACCCATACCCCAATGACTTCAAGCCTCAGCATACTTCGACTGACATAGTCGCCACATACGGCAGCGTAGAACAACTTGATGCCGCTGATGCCAGCATAACTGTTGCCGGTCGTATTCTGGCGCGTAGATCTTTCGGCAAGGCCGCTTTTATCCAACTTCAGGATCGCAAAGGGCGCATTCAGCTCTATGTCAAAAAAGATCAGATCGGCGAAGCAGCTTTTGCTGCATTTGATGCGTTCGACATCGGTGACATCATCGGAGCCGAAGGCTTTCCGTTCCGCACCAAGACCGGTGAACTTTCCCTGCATATCCGCTCCATCCGTCTGCTGGTCAAATCTCTGCACCCGCTCCCGGAAAAATTTCACGGCCTGACTGATGTAGAGACCCGCTACCGCCAACGCTACGTTGACCTGATCGTAAATCCAGAAGCTCGTGAAATATTTATCAAGCGCTCCCGCATTGTCAACCTGATCCGCAGCTTCATGACAGAGCGTGATTTTCTCGAAGTTGAAACACCAATGATGCATCAGATACCGGGTGGAGCAACGGCACGCCCGTTTATTACCCATCACAACACCCTCGACATGGAACTATATCTCCGCGTGGCGCCGGAACTGTACCTGAAACGCCTGGTTGTCGGCGGCCTGGAGCGGGTATTCGAGATCAATCGCAACTTCCGCAACGAAGGTATTTCGGTGCGCCACAACCCGGAATTCACCATGATGGAATTCTATCAGGCCTATGCGACATATGAGGATCTGATGGATTTCACCGAAGAGCTTTTCTGCCACATCGCCCAGGAAGTCCTCGGCACCCTCGATTTTACCAACCAGGGGATTGACATCAGCTTTGAACGCCCCTGGAAGCGACTGACGGTCCGGGATGCAATTCTGGAGTATGGTGATTTAGAGGCCAGGCAGCTGGATGATTATGATCTGGCTCTGTCGTATGCTCGCAGTATCGGACTGTCACTGCCTGATGGAATCGGTTACGGCAAGCTCGTAATGGAGATCTTTGATGAGGTGGTCGAGCACAAACTGATCGCCCCGACTTTCATTACCGCCTACCCCACCGAAGTTTCACCTTTGTCGCGCAAGAACGACCATAATCCTGAAATAGTCGATCGTTTTGAGCTGATAATCGGTGGCCGGGAAATTGCCAATGCCTTTTCCGAATTGAATGATCCGGTAGACCAGAAAGAGCGTTTTCTGGCCCAGGTTGCCGAAAAGGACAAGGGAGACGAAGAAGCACAATATATGGATGAAGATTATGTTCGCGCCCTCGAGTATGGCCTCCCCCCTACCGCAGGAGAGGGGATCGGCATAGATCGTCTGGTGATGCTGCTGACCGACTCCCCGTCGATCAGGGATGTAATCCTGTTCCCGCAGCTGCGCAAGGAAGTCAAATAGCCGATGCCATTTGAACTATTTATCGGCTTGCGTTATCTGAAAGCCAAACGCAAATCAACCTTCATCTCGATTATCACGTTTATCTCCACCGCCGGGGTTGCACTGGGTGTCATGGCGCTGATCATAGTGCTGGCGGTCATGACCGGCTTTGAAAACGACCTGAAGGAAAAGATACTTGGTACGAATGCCCATATCATTGTCATCCGGACCGGCGCACCGATGGAGGAGTATCGATCGGTGATGGAAAAGCTGAAAGGATTTAAGGGGGTGCAGGCAGCAACACCATTTATCTATAACCAGGTCATGCTTTCATCCGGCAAGAATGTATCCGGAGTTGTACTGCGCGGAATAGATGTCACCAGCGACCGGCAGGTCACCCGCCTCAGCAGTTCGGTTGTCGAGGGTAATATCGAAGGGCTTGATCCCAAAATGGGGCCGGGAGCAGACCCGACGCCCGGCTTGATGGTCGGCAAAGAGCTGGCCAAACATCTCAACCTGTTTCTCGGCGACAAGGTAAATGTCATCTCGCCGATGGGTAACATTACCCCGCTCGGCATGATGCCGCGCATGAAACCATTCAGGATTACCGGAATTTTCAACACCGGCATGTTCGAATATGACTCGACTCTGGCCTACGTCAGCCTCGGTCAGGCCCAGCGTTTTTTTGATCTCGGTGATACCGTCACCGGCATACAGCTGAAAGTTGAGGATGTCTATCATACTGATGAACTGGCCCGTATTATCAATCATGAAATGGGAGTAGACTACTACGCGCGTGACTGGATGCAGATGAACAAGAACATCCTCTTTGCGCTGAAGACTGAAAAGGTCGTCATGTTCATTATCCTGACCCTGATCGTGCTGGTCGCTGCCTTTGGTATCGCATCAACACTCTTTATGGTTGTAATGGAGAAGACCAGAGACATCGCCATTCTTAAATCGATGGGTGCCACCGCGACCAGCATCATGAAGATTTTCGTGCTTGAGGGGTTGATTATCGGCGTCATCGGCACGCTCATTGGAGTTGCTTCCGGTCTGTTGATCGCACTCAACCTGGAACCTGTCATCAGCGTTATTCAGAAAGTCACCGGACAGAATTTTTTCAGCAAGGAAATTTACTACCTTGATCACTTCCCTTCGCTGGTAGTCCCATCTGATGTGGTGCTTATTTCAGTCACGGCCGTACTGATATCCTTTCTGGCCACTCTCTATCCGGCATGGCAGGCTTCAAGGATGCTGCCTGCAGAGGCGCTGCGTTATGAATAATCTGCTTGAATTACGCGGCCTCTCTAAAACCTACGACACCGGCACGAGCCAGCTCGAAGTTCTCAGGGGGATTGACCTTGACCTGCTGGCCGGCACGACAACGGCACTGGTTGGCGCATCCGGTGCCGGCAAAAGCACCCTGCTGCACCTGCTGGGGGCGCTTGACCGCCCGAGCTCCGGGACGGTCTGCTTTCGCGGAGAAAACATCTTTGACAAGAATGATCGCCAACTGGCAGCATTCAGAAACAAAAGTATCGGCTTTGTATTTCAATTCCATCACCTGCTACCGGAATTCACGGCGCTTGAAAACGTAATGATGCCGGCTTTGATCGGCAGAATCCCCCGACCTGAAGCGCGTAAAGCGGCAGAATCGCTGCTGGAGGATGTCGGCCTCGGGCAGCGCATGACACATCGGCCGGGGGAGCTATCCGGCGGTGAACAGCAACGGGTGGCCATTGCCAGGGCGCTTGCACTTGGACCTGAACTTTTGCTGGCTGATGAACCGACCGGCAATCTTGACATGAAAACCAGCGACGGCATACATGCCATGCTGACGGAACTGCAGGTAAAAAAAGGGTTAACGCTGGTAATCGTTACGCACAACGAACGCCTGGCAGCCGCTATGGGAACCACCATTCACCTGCTTGACGGCAGAGTGGAAAAAACTACATGATATCCGGGGGAAGCGTGCCCAGTTACAAAAAAATTGTTTCAGCCATACTGTTAACATTGATCAGCGGCTCGACGTTCGCCTACGCTGAAGGCGAGAAACTGGTGGAAATAAGGGTTCAGGGGAATCGGCGCATTGAGGCGGCGGTAATTCTTAACGTCATCAAGACCCACGCCGGGGACACCCTCAACAGCGACAAAACTGATGCAGACATAAAGGCGATCTACAAACTGGGCCATTTTCAGGATGTCCAGGTTTTAAAAGAAGAGTCTGACAAAGGGGTCGTACTGGTCTACTCCGTACAGGAAAAGGCGATTGTCCGTGAGATCCAGTTTGAGGGTAATAAGGAGATTACAACAGAGAAACTGAAAGAAGCGCTTGAGTTGCGGCAGAATTCCGCTTTTTCAGCAAAAGAGCTGGACAGCAGCGTAGCCAAGATCAAAAAGATGTACGGCGACGAAGGATATTATCTGGCAGATGTACAAACTCAGATAAAGAAGAACTTGCCAGGCGATCTGACGGTAACAGTTAAAATTATTGAAGGGGATAAAATCCTTATAAAAGAGATTCAACTTGACGGCAACAAAGCGTTCAGCGACCGCAAACTCAAGGGAGTCATGGAGACCAAGGAGAAATGGTTCATGTCCTGGCTGACCGGCGCCGGCACCTATAAGGAAGAGGTTCTCAAAAATGATGCCCTGTTGATTTCCGACCATTACCTGAATAACGGCTACATCAATGTCAAGGTCGGCGAGCCGGACGTAAAACTGAATGAGACCAAAACCGCGCTGGATGTTTCAATCGGCATTACCGAAGGGGAACAATACCGGATCGGCGCAATCGGCTTCAAGGGAGATCTGCTTGATCCAGTCGCTGATCTTCAGAAAAAGCTGAAGAGCGAACCTGGCGAAATCTTTAACCGTTCCATCCTGCGGGGCGACATCGGCGTTCTCACCGATCTGTACGGCGACAAGGGGTATGCCTTTGCAACGGTCAACCCTCAGACCCGCCTTGACAATGAAAAGAAAACCGTGGATATGACCTTTGACATCGAAAAAGGCGAGCTGGTGTCACTCGAGCGGATCAATATAACCGGCAATCCAAAAACGCGCGACAAGGTTGTCCGCCGTGAAATGCGCGTTACTGAGACAGGGCTGTACAGTGCCACTGGCCTGAAGCGGAGCAAGCAGAACCTGATGAACCTCGGTTTCTTCGAGGTGGCAAACATCGCTACCGCTAAAGGGAGCGCGAGCAATAAACTGGATGTGAATGTCGACGTCAAAGAGAAACCGACCGGCACCTTCAGCATCGGTGGCGGCTACAGTTCTCTGGACGGCATTATCGGTCAAGGTTCCATCCAGCAGGCCAACTTCCTCGGTTTGGGTCTGAAGGCCAACCTTTCCGCTTCTATCGGCGGATCATCACAAACTTACGCTCTGGGGCTTACTGACCCGTACTTTATGGACACAAAATGGACGCTGGGGGGTGACCTTTACCGTTCCGAGCGCGATTACACCGACTATATCAGGCGCCTCACCGGCGGAGACATTAAAGCGGGGTATCCGATAAGCGATACTGTCGGCACTTTTTTGATGTATAAGTATGAAATCAAGGATATTTTCACTCCGAGCGCCGCATATCTGACACTCCATGATACGGTGGGCAACGACACCTATCCGCTCGGTGAGACAACCACCAGTTCCGTATACAGCAGCATCACTCACAACAACACCGACTACCGGATGGACCCGTCGACCGGCCTGATCAACACTTTTTCCGTCGAGTACGCCGGCCTGGGTGGCGATAATAAATTTGCCCGCGCTATCACTGATCACACCTACTTCCATCCGCTCTACAAAAGGTTGATCGCCTCAACTAAATTGACGTTGGGTTATATCGGGGAAGTCGGACAAACAGTTCCGATCGATGAAAAGTTTTATCTGGGCGGCATCTACTCCCTGCGTGGCTATAAGTCCCGTTCGGTCTCCCCCACAAATACCCTGCTTGTAAAAGACAATTACGGCAACCAGATAAACCAGGAACTATTCCTCGGCGGCAGCAAGGAAGTCTTCGGCAATGCGGAACTCACCTTCCCGCTCCTCCCCGAAGCTGGCCTCAAAGGAGTCGTGTTTTTTGACTACGGCAATTCTTTTAACGACAATTCAGCCGTATTCAATGACATGCTGATGAGCTATGGCGGCGGGATTCGCTGGGCTTCCCCCATCGGCCCGCTCCGCCTGGAATACGGCATACCGATTAATCCGCGAAAAGAGCTCGACAGTACGAGCGGCCGACTCGAGTTTTCTATCGGCACCATGTTTTAAGCAACCCCTCTAATCATCCCCCTGACAAGGAGAGATTGAGAGGTGTTAGATTTTTACCCATTTCTAAGGGCATGATCGCCCACAATATGTAAAGGAGATATTCATGAAACGCATTATTCTGGCAGGTATCGTAGCGGCGTGCATTGCGTCAACATCTGTTTTTGCTGCTGACCTTAAACTCGGCTATATCGACATGCAGCGTGCGCTGAACGGTTCCGAGGCGGGGAAAGAAGCCAAGGAACAGCTGGCCACCAAGGTCAAAAAGTATCAGGACGAGATCAACGTAAAACAGGAAGAGCTCAAAAAGTTGAAAGATGAACTCGAAAAACAAGGAAAGGTCCTTTCCGATGCCGCCCGTACCTCCAAAGAGAAGGAATATCAGAACAAGCTGAAGGATTTCCAACGCTTCACCAAGGATGCTCAGGATGAACTACAGGGGAAGGATGAAGAACTGACCCGTAAAATTCTGGAAGGAATGGAAAAGGTCATTCAGGATTTTGGGCGCAAAAAAGGGTACACTTTCATCTTTGTGAAAAACGAGAGCATGTTGTTCGTTGATGAAAAGGCCGATCTGACTGAAGAAGTGCTGCAACTGTTCAATTCCAGCAGAAAGAAGTAACACTATGACACAGGCACAAACAGTGGCAGAGCTTGCTGACTACCTTGGAGGCGTTGTAGTGGGCAACGGGTCTGTACTGATTTCCGGACTGGGGCCCCTCGAGACCGCCGGTCCGGAAGCAGTGACATTTCTCGCTAACCCAAAATATGCTTCCAAAGTCGCAGAAACATCCGCCGGAGCTGTTCTTATGGCACCAGGCGGTGAACGATATGGCCGCACCGCCATTGAAGTCGCCAATCCGTATCTCTGTTTTGCCAAGCTGCTGACGCTGTTCTACTCGGTGCCTTACCAGCCGACAGGTGTGCTTCCGGCATCCATCGTCAGCGATACGGCAACCATTGGTGATGGAGCCAGTATTTATCCGGGAGCCTGCATCGGCAGGAATGTTGTCGTTGGCTGCCGCACAACCGTACATTCCGGGGCGGTGCTCTACGATAACGTCATCATCGGCGACGACTGCACCATTCACGCCAACGCCGTTGTCCGTGAACGCTGCCGGGTCGGTAACCGCTGCATCATTCAACCGGGGGCCGTGATCGGTTCTGACGGCTTCGGCTACGCACCCGATGGAAACGGCTACTACCGCATACCGCAGATTGGCATTGTCGTTTTGGAGGATGATGTCGAAATCGGGGCTAACAGCTGTGTTGACAGGGCCGCTATCGAAGTCACAAAGATCAGCCGCGGCACAAAGCTGGACAACCTGGTACAGATAGCCCACAACTGCCAGATCGGTGAAGACTGCATGATCGTGTCTCAAGCGGGCGTAGCGGGCAGTTCTAAAATCGGCAACCATGTCACGCTGGCCGGTCAGGTCGGCGTTGTCGGTCATATCACCATCGGTGACAATGTTCTGGTCGGCGGGCAATCAGGTGTCACAAGTTCGCTGCCGGCTAACGCTGTCTATAGTGGAAGTCCAGCCATACCACACAAGGAATGGCTGAGATATTCAATGGTTATGCCCCGTTTGCCGGAACTGAAGAAAACAGTTAAGGCTCTTGAGAAGCGGGTCGCAGAGCTTGAAGCAAAATTAAGCAAGAATAGTCAGGAGAGTTAATATGCATTTGGATATCAACGAAATCATGAGAATCCTGCCGCATCGTTACCCATTTCTGATGGTTGACCGGATTATTGAAGGGGAACATGGAAAACGCTGCGTCGGGATAAAAAATGTCACTGTCAACGAGCCGTTTTTCCAAGGACATTTTCCCGGACACCCGGTAATGCCGGGGGTGCTGATCATCGAAGCAATGGCCCAGGTGGCCGGCATCATGGCTTACCTGGCTTCAGACGAAGCGGTCCGCGCCAAGGTCACCTACTTTATGGCCATCGACAATGCCCGCTTTCGCAAGCCGGTCTCTCCCGGAGATCAGCTGCGTATTGAGGTCACGACGACGATGAACCGGCGAGGAATCTGGGGAGTAGCCGGCAAGGCATTTGTTGGCGATGTTCTGGTAACCGAGGCCGATCTTAAAGCAACGTTTGCGGATGCACCTAAGCCCTAAAACTGGATCCCTCATGTCCATGAGGGGGACTTACTGGAGAGACATCATGATCCACGCGACTGCGATAATTGATTCGACAGCCAACCTGGCTGCAGAAGTGGAAATAGGACCATACGCCATTATCGGTAAACATGTCACGATCGGCAAGGGGACGATTGTCGGTGCTCACGCTGTTGTGGGCGACTGGACGGAGATCGGTGAAAACAACCAGATATTCCCGCAGTCATCTGTTGGCGCCCCGCCGCAGGACCTCAAGTACCGTGGCGAAGATTGCTGGACCAGAATCGGCAACAACAACATGATTCGCGAATTTGCCACCATCCACCGGGGCACGGTCACAGGAAACTCCGAGACGGTTGTCGGCAGCAACAACCTTTTCATGTCATATTCTCACGTCGCTCATGACTGCCGCATCGGCAACGGCGTTGTCATGGCGAATGTGGCCACACTGGCGGGGCACGTTACCATCGAAGACAACGCGATTCTGGGTGGTCTGGTTGCCGTTCACCAGTTCACATCCATCGGGGCGAATGCGATGGTTGGCGGCGGCACAATGGTCAGCCTGGATATCCTTCCCTATACAATAGCAACCTCCGGACGCAAGCGCGACACCAAACTGCGCGGCCTTAACCTGATAGGCCTCAAGCGTCGCGGATTTTCTGAAGATGCGATCAGCCACCTGAAAAAAGCTTACCGGACGCTCTTCATGGCAAATCTGAAGCTCTCTGATGCGATATTGCGCATCAAAACTGAAATCAAAGATTGCCCCGAAGTCGATTATCTGTTGGCCTTCATAGAACGCTCCGAACGTGGATTCAGCCGCGGATGATGCCCATGCGTGGTGGTCCTGACACATCGCCACCCGACACACCCCTCCCCCGCCGGGTCATGATTGTCGCCGGTGAAGCCTCCGGTGACCTCTATGGAGCCGATCTAGTGCAGAAGGCTCTTCTGCAGGATCCCGGGCTCCATTTTTTCGGCATCGGCGGTGCCAGGATGCGCGAAGCTGGCGTTGTGACTCTGGTGGATTCGGCCGACATTGCCGTTATGGGGCTGGTCGAAGTATTTAAACATTTCGGCGTGATATCTTCCGCTTTTTTGAAACTCAAAAACATCCTGCGGCAAGAGCCTCCCGAGCTGTTAATTCTGATCGACTACCCCGGTTTTAATATCCGTCTGGCAAAAACGGCAAAAAAAGCCGGTGTAAAAGTTCTTTACTATATCAGCCCCAAGGTATGGGCCTGGAAAGCGGGCCGCATCAAGACAATAGCTGCCGCTGTCAGCCGAATGGCGGTCATCTTTCCCTTTGAGCTCCCCCTGTATGAAAAGGCCGGGGTTCCAGTGACTTTTGTCGGCCACCCCCTTCTCGATCTGATAAATGTGACGCTGAGTCGGGATGAAGCAGCCGCAAGCTTTGGCCTGAATCCATCCAGAAAGATCATCGGACTCTTTCCCGGCAGCCGCAGAAGCGAAATTGAGCGCATCCTGCCAGCCATCATTACTACCGCAGAATTGCTGCAGAAACGTTTTCCGGATATTCAGTTTGTTCTTCCGCTGGCATCTACCCTGAGTGAAGTCGATATTCTTCCACAGCTTGAACGGTGCGGCTTAACAGCAATTATCACCCGGCAGAGGATTCATGACCTGATCAGGGCATGTGACGCCATCATATCGGTCTCCGGCACGGTCACACTGGAGATCGCCCTTATCGGCACACCGATGGTGATCATCTACAAGTTGGCCCCGCTTACCTACCGGGTGGCCAGGCGGGTGGTAAAGATCAAACATATCGGATTATGCAATATCATCGCCGGCAGGAGTCTGGTCAAGGAGCTGATTCAGGAGCAGGCCAATCCGGAGGCGATCGCCGCAGAGATTACAACTATCATCACGAATGCGTCCTACCGTACGGCAATGGCTGCAGAGCTGGCCACCATCCGGGAAAAACTCGGCGGCGGCGGTGCCGCAGCCAGGACGGCGGCTCTGGCGCTTGACATCATCAACAGAGGCAGGAACAATGACAGGGCCATTTAATGACTAAGAGTAAGAGTACCTTTGGGCGTATCGTCCACTACAGCAAGCCGTACTGGGGAAGAATCGCCATTTCAACACTTGCTTCCATCGCGGTCGGCAGCATGGACGGCGGCTTTGCCTACCTGGTGGAACCGCTGCTGAGAAAGACTTTTGCCACCAACGACAAAACTATCTTCACCCTCCTGCCGATCGGCGTCATAATCCTGTTTGTCGTCAGAGCGGCCAGCCGCTTCCTTAACGATTATTTCATCCGGACCGCCGGAGAACTGGCGGTGCAGGATATCCGCAATGATCTTTACCGGAACAGTATGCACCTGGGCCTGCGCTTCTACCACAAACACCCCACCGGCGCACTGATGTCGCGTGTCCTCTCTGACGTTGCTGTTATGCAGAACGGGATTGCCAACGTAGTCACGAGTGTCTGCCGGGATGGTTTTTCGGCCATCTCGCTGCTGGTGGTGATCTTCTACCGCAGTTGGGAACTGGCGCTGATAACATTTATCGTTATTCCGCTGACAGTTTTTTCGGCGCAGAAGATCGGTAAACGCATCAAGCGTCTTTCCGGCCAGAGCCAGGAAAAGATCGGCGACGTTGCGGCAATCCTGCAGGAGACCTATACCGGCATCAAGGTGGTCAAGGCCTTCGGGCTCGAGGATTGGGTGGTCCAGCGTTTTCGTAACGCGACCACCAGCTATTACAGTTTCATCCGCAAGGCCATAAAATACAACAGCATTTCGGCGCCGGTTATCGAGATGATCACGTCCATCGGCATTGCCGGAGTAATCTGGGTCGGCGGCAGCATGGTCATGCGCGGAGAGCTCACCACGGCGGAATTTTTCTCGTTTCTGACCGCCATGGTGCTGGTCTACAAGCCGGTCAAGAGCCTGAACAACTCGTATAACATCATCCAGACCTCGATCGGAGCTGCGGTGCGCGTCTTTGAAGTGATCGACGAAAAGCCGGAACTTGGCGACGCTGCGAATGCCGTTTCAATAGAACGCGCAACAGGCGAGGTCGAATTCCGGGATGTCTCCTTTGCCTATGACGGAGAAACGGTGCTTAACCACATCACCCTGTCTGCCCGCCATGGTGAAATCATCGCCCTCGTCGGCCCGTCGGGTGGAGGTAAATCAACGCTGGTCTCTTTGATACCCCGTTTTTATGATGTTACTGATGGTTCAGTTCTGGTCGATGGCATCGATATCCGCTCGCTCCGCATGGCAGACCTGATGCGGCAGGTAGCGCTGGTGGATCAGGAAACCATGCTCTTTAACGATACGATCGCCAATAACATCCGCTACGGCAACTTTTCAGCTTCGGATGTCGAGGTCGAAGCTGCGGCCCAGGCCGCCTTTGCCCATGACTTCATCATGGAGATGCCTGACGGCTACTCCACCAACATCGGCGACCGCGGCGCGCGTCTGTCGGGCGGCCAACGTCAGCGGATCTGCATTGCCCGCGCCTTGGTCAAGGATGCGCCGATTCTGATCATGGACGAAGCCACCAGCGCCCTGGACACCGAAAGCGAGCAGATGGTGCAGAAAGCGCTGGACAACCTGATGGCCAACCGGACCACGTTCGTGATCGCCCACCGGCTCTCCACCGTGCTGCATGCCGACAAAATTCTCGTCCTCGAAGATGGCCGGATCGTTGAAAGCGGTTCACATGACGAACTGCTGAGTAACGGCGGGCTCTACAACCGCTTGTACTCTCTGCAGTTCAGCGACCGGGACCCTGCCGGGCTCACCAGCGAACCATGAAACGAATCAGCTGGGCCATTCAGGCCGCACTCTTCTATCTATTTACCCTGCTGGTAGCGGCTCTTCCCCGTTCTCAATCAACCCGCATCGGCAAAAAGACCGGAATATTCCTGTTTAATATTCTTCACAGGCGCAGATCAATTGCGATCGACAATATCCGTCAGGCGCTCCCCTTCATGAAACGCCACCACTCCTGGAACGACGAATTTGAAACGGCAGAAGAAATCGCCCTGGCAACATTCAAGAATCTGGGTATCTCTATCGTTGAAGTGTGCCGGTTGTACCATGGCAAAGGCGATGAGCTGATCGACTCGATGGAAGTAAATGGCCTGGAAAATTTTCAGCGCGCCAAAGAAAAGGGCAAAGGCGTGCTTTGCGTAAGCGGCCATTGCGGAAACTGGGAGCTTATTTCACTTTCTTTCAAAAAGCATCTTGATGAGAATGTATGGGCAATTGTTCGGAAACAGAACAATCCATACCTTAATTCTATTGTTGAAAAGATGAGGATGGGTTACGGCAACAAGGTAATTTACAGTAAGGACGCTCTGCGCCCGATACTCAGTGTCATCAGGAACAAAGGGGTGATCGGCATGCTGGCCGATCAGGCCGTTTTTGAAGACAACGGCGCCCTGATTGAGTTTCTTGGACGAACAGCGTGGGCAAACAAGGCCCCCGTCATAATTGCGCATAAAACCGGAGTACCGATTGTCCCCGTTTCCGGTTACCGGGGAAAAGACAGACACGTTCTTGCGTTCCATCCGGAATTCACTCTTGGCAGTGACCGTTCCGAAGAGGGGGTCAGGAAGGATGTTCAGGCGCTTGCACGATATCTGGAAGATTTCATCTGCGCCCATCCGACAGAATGGTATTGGGTGCATCGCCGCTGGAAACGAGCCGGACAAAGCACCTTAGACAACGTCGCAGTTTAGCCCTATAAATCATTTTAAACACGGAG
Organism: Deltaproteobacteria bacterium; assembly: GCA_019162745.1. Taxonomy (GTDB): domain Bacteria; phylum Desulfobacterota; class Desulfuromonadia; order Geobacterales; family Pseudopelobacteraceae; genus JACRCG01. The sequence goes on from JAFLLC010000069.1 coordinate 30,670, forward strand.
AAACGGCCAAAAGTATTACTGACTGTTATTTGTTGGCTTTATCACAAATTTACAGCCAGTTAGTTGTTTCATCAGGCGCTTCCAAGCGAGAACACGTAGTAAAATCTGAGAGTTACAAATAAAAACCGAAGCTTCATGGCTCACCACAAAGGTTATTTAGTTTTAGACCTTAAGCCTTTGCTTTCTCAGTGTTCTCCGTGCCTCCGTGTTATTGAGCTGCCGGTTTAGGTTTAATCTATGTTCTTTTTTGCCTACAACATTTTATCCATATTCCTGCTACTCCCGGTGGTGGTCTACCATCTCTACCGCTCCGTCAGCCGCGGCAGGCCGCCCGCTTTCCGTGAACGCTTCGGCTCTATTCCCGCAGCAGAACTGGCAGCCCTCCGCAAGCGTCCGACCATCTGGCTGCACGCCGTATCGGTTGGTGAATCGATCGCCGCCCGCCCGCTGCTCAAAGCGCTCCGCAAGCGGTATCCCGGCCATGCCATTGTTGTGTCCAACACCACCGAGACCGGGAGGGGAATCAGCTCAACCTTCCCGGAAGTAGACCTTTGCATCTACTTCCCGTTCGATTTTCTGCCCTCAGTCTGCAGTGCATTGAAAAGCATCAGGCCGGTGCTGATCATCATCATGGAGACCGAAATCTGGCCCAACTTCACGCGGGAAGCAACCCTCCGCGGTATTCCTGTCCTGCTGGCTAACGGGCGGATTTCAGACCGATCTTTTGACCGCTACATGAAACTGGGTTGGTTTTTCCGCCACCCGTTGCGTCTCTTCTCAAACCTCTGCATGCAGACAGAAATTGATCGGGAACGGATCATCGCCATCGGCGCTCCGGATGAACGCACTTTGGCGACCGGCAATCTCAAGTATGATATTCCCATTTGCGTTGCAGACGTTGGCGAGAAAAAACGTCTGAGGGACAGCTATACCATTCCGGAAGAGCTGATTGTCCTGACAGCGGGGAGCACCCATTCCGGTGAGGAGCAACATGTCATAACCATGTATAAGGAGTTGTCTGCGGCGGCTGACAACCTGTTCCTGATACTCGTCCCACGGCACCCGGAACGAAGTAGTGAGGTTGCCGGACTTCTGGAAAACTCCGGACTCACCTTCCGGCGGCGTACTTCGCTACCTTCAACTGAGCTGTTTCATCAGGGTGAGGTATTACTTGTAGACACGATCGGCGAGATGATGAGCCTCTATGCACTCTCCGACATCTCCTTTGTCGGCGGGAGTCTGGTGCCGACCGGCGGCCACAACCTGTTGGAACCGGCTTCGGCAGGGGTCGCGAGCGTCTTTGGCCCACACATGACCAATTTCCGGGAAATTACCGAGCTGGTGTTGCAGTACGGGGCGGGCATTCAGGTTGATTCGCCCGAGGCGTTGACCGCCTCCATGCGTACATTGATTGCAAGCATTGAGCTGCGCCGGGTACTTGGACAGAACGGCCTGAAGATGATGCGTGATAACGGCGGGGCCACCGAACGGCACATGGAGGTCATCGCTGGGTATTTATGAAAGCCTCCTTTGCTACATACTGGCGTGAGCTCGCTAACGGTACACGCACCGAAACCGTTGACCAGCTGTTGATCCTGCTTCTAGCACCGCTCGGGATGGTTTACTCGCTTATCCAAAAACTGCGGGCCACCCTGTACCGGATCGGCATGCTGAAGAGTCACCGCCTGCCGTGTCCGGTGATCTCGATCGGTAATATAACGGTCGGAGGCACCGGCAAGACTCCGGTGACCGCCTACATCGCCCGTCTGCTGCTGAAGCAGGGGTACAAAGTTGCGGTATTGTCCAGGGGGTATGGCGGCAGCCTGGAGGGACAATGTGTCGTCGTCAGCGATGGCGTTACGGTCATGCTGGGTCCACGGGAGTGCGGCGACGAGCCGTACCTGCTGGCATCAACCGTGCCGGGGCTTATGGTCGTAATCGGCACGGACCGCTACGCCGCCGGCCAGCTGGCGATGCAGCAGCTTGTCCCGGACATATTCCTGCTTGATGACGGCTTTCAGCATCTGCGACTGATGCGGGACCTGAATATCCTGCTGCTCGACTCTTCCCGACCATTCGGCAACGGCTGGACCCTGCCGGCCGGACTGCTGCGCGAACCGGCCGCCGCTGCCAAGCGTGCCGATCTGGTGATCCTGACACGCTGCTCTGAGGGTACTACAGCCACCCCCCTGGTTTCAGGCAAACCTGCTTTTGCGGCTTCACATCGGCTGGTTGATGTGCTCCCACTCCTGGGAGGAGATCCGGTGCCGTTAGCTGCATTGCAGGGTCCAAAATTTCTGGCTTTTGCAGGAATAGCGCAGCCGGAGTTCTTTTTTTCCGCGTTACGGGACAGGGGAATTAACGTGGTGCGCACCCTCCCCTTTCCGGACCATGCCGACTACGACCATGAATCTCTCGAAGCGATCAGGGCGGCACTGCGGAGCAGCGGCGCTGAATACGCAATTACAACCGAAAAGGATGGGGTCAAGCTGATGCTGCTTCCAGCTGATATTGCCGCTGTTACCTATCTTGCCAGACTCGATATTGAGATCGATAAACCGGCTGAGCTACTGGCTTTCGTACGCAATTTACTTCCATAAAACCGGTTTTTGTGGCATTTTACTTATTTTTTCAGGTCAAACAAACATGCCGACACCAGAACTTATAAGCATAATCGCCTGTCCGGCCTGCAAAGGGGTCCTCACTGCCCTTGAAGAGCCACCATCTCTACTCTGCCGACACTGCGGCCTGAAGTTTCCCATTCGAGACGGTGTACCCATTATGCTGACAGATGAAGCGGAGCGGATCTCTTAAATGTCCTGCGAGAATACCCCAAAAAAAATACTGGTCTTGCGCTACCGTTTCATCGGCGACACGATCCTGACCGTGCCGTTTATGCGTAATTTACGGCGGGCAGAACCGGACGCGTACATTGCCTGGGTTGTTGCGCCAGGTTCATCTGAAGTTATACAGGGGATTCCCTACGTCGATGAATTGCTCTTCTGGGATCCAGTGACTATTCATGCCGACAGCCGTGGAACGCACAAAACATTTGGCGACAAGTTGGGATTTATCCGCAAGCTGCGTGCCCTCCGTTTCGACAAAGTCTATGTGCTGAAGCGTTCCTTCGGCAGTGCCCTGATAGGATATCTGTCCGGTGCCAGAAAACGGATCGGCTTTGCCACCGAGGGGCGGAGTTTTCTGTTGACCACTGCGGTGCCGTATTGCTACGACCAGCATGAGGTGCAGAATTTTCTTGATGTGCTGCGGGCGGACGGGGTTCCGGTGGTGGATGATCATCTGGAATCTTGGGTAACAACTGACGAGGCAGCGACTGCAGCAGTAATTTTACAGCAGTCCGATTTCCAGAACGGGGAGCTTCTTGTCGGAATACATCCTTTCGCATCATCCAAAGGCAAACGATGGCCGTTAGAGCTATATGCAGAACTGTCGCACCAACTTGCCGCCGACGGCTTCCGCCCACTGGTACTCGGTGCGCCAAACGAGCGGCAGGAATTTGCTGATATAGCCAGCAAATTTTCAGCCACGACCATTAATGCAGTCGGCTGTTGCGATCTACGTGTGACACTGGCACTGCTCAAACGTTGTCAACTCTACGTTGGCAATGACAGCGGCATCATGCACCTGGCAGCATCCGCCGGTCTCCCACTGGTAACAATTTTTGGCTCTACCTCACCGCGACTCTTCGGCCCCTGGGGGAAAGAGGCAACCATTGTTTCTGCCGGGTTCCAGTGTGCCCCCTGTCGGCAGAAATTCTTTACCGAGTGTCAACCCTCAGAGCGTGGATATCCGCCCTGCCTGGAAGCTGTCACAGTTGAGATGGTGCTGAGCGCACTTCGGCAAAAATATCCTGCCCGGATGAAGATTACAACCAAATGAAAGTGTTACTGGTCAACTTGGGCAGAGGTTGGGGAGGAGGACAGGAGCAACTTACTGATCTGGCCACTGAACTGACGGAACAGGGTGACACAATTCACTTTCTCTGCAGGTCAGGATCATTTTCAGTGCCCCGCCTTAACAGACTGGGTTTTACTGTTAATGAATTCAACGGCACTGTTGCGGGTGTGCTGCGTACTGCTCGACTAATTATTGCCGAGCAGTATGACGCCGTGCTTGCTACGAGAGAGCATGATCTTGTCAAAATAGCTCTAGCTTGGAAGTTGGCATGTTTAGCCGGAACAAGCGGACGTTTTGTAATGGCCTATCACACCGCAACCAGCCGTCGCCAGCTTTTCATAACAGTACCAGATGCAATTGTGTGTATTTCTAACTATGTCAGAGATAAACTACTAAAGGGCAATCAGATAGATGCTCACCGTTTGCATATCATACATAACGGTATTGCTGAGGAGCAGGTATTATCAGAGGGTAAATTCTGCCGGAATCGTACCAGAACTATTTTTAAAGAAGCGGAGTTCCCTTCAATCGGTATGGTTGGAGCTTATTTCAAAAATCAGCAGGAACTAGTTGCAATAACTCCTCAATTAAAGGCTGCCTTTCCAAATCTTCGAGTGATCCTACTTGGTAACAGGGATGAACCAACACTACTTACCCCATTGCAGAAACAGATCAGGGCACTGAGCCTGGAACAGACCGTGATCATTTCCGAGCCGGTAGAACGGGCGCGTATGAATGAGGTTTTTGCTGACTTAGATCTGTCAGTCAGCACCTTTCGCAATGAAGGTTTCGGCTTGGTACACTTGGAAAGTCTTGCTGCTGGCACTCCGGTCGTGGCATATGACGAAGGTGGACAGGTGGATATTCTTGAAAATTCCGGAGCTGGAATTTTAGTGCACGGTGGCATGAATGAATTTGCTAAGGCGGTAATTGGACTCCTGTACGATGACCAGCAACGTTATGCCATGGGTAGAAAAGGAGCAGAGCTTGTGCGGACGCAGTTTTCCCGCGCAACGATGGCCGCTGCTTACCGCCATATTTTGTCAGGTGAAAGAGCACTATGAAAATCCTCATGATCGACAATGCGAAGGGATGGGGTGGCGCAGAGGAGCAATTTCTCGCTCTGGCAAAAGGACTTATTAGCGCAGGCCATGCAGTAACACTGGGCATACGAGCCGGCAGCACAGGTGCAGTTCGGCTCTCCGACGAAACTTTACCAATCTGGGCAGTCCCGCGCGGTGGACTAAAGGGAGCAGTAGCGCTAGCCAACTTTGTAGTCAAAGCCAAACAGGAGCAATTCCATGTGATACATGTCCATCGCGATCACGATCTGCCGGTTGGAAAACTTTATGCGCTTGCCGCCGGAGCACTCCTGATTCTGACTCAGCACTGTCGGCCTGGCAAACCAAGCCGGTTGATGTACGGCCTGGTTGACAAAATTGTCTGCGTGTCAAAGTACATTGCAGCAGATATTTGTACTCGTTTACCGTCGCTGACCAGTCGGGTTTGCGTCATTCATAACGGTATCGACCTGACATCGTTTGACGCCCCTGATCCAGCCTACTGGCAGCGCCATCCGAAAACCAACGACCGTTGGCCATTGCTAGGGGCTGTTGGCTGTTTTTACAAAAACCAGGAAGAGCTGCTCGGCCTACTGCCTGAACTTAGGAAAGAGTTTCCTAAAATTGCACTCCTGCTGATAGGCGAAGACGATCAGAAAAAACCAGCATTGGTTAACAGAGCAACGGAACTTGGTGTAACTGATGCAGTTGTTTTTACTGGCTTGATTCCACGAGAACAGATGAAAGATGCACTGGCCGGCCTAGACCTGCAGGTCAGTGCTTTTCGCAATGAGGGCTTCGGCCTCGCAATAGTTGAGGGACTGGCTGTCGGAACCCCATTTGTTGGCTACCGGTCTGGCGGTTATCCGGAAATCGTTACGGACTGCTCAGCCGGTTTTCTCGCCGATAGTTCGACGGAGTTGGCCGACGCTGTCATCAGCATGCTCAGTGCAGATTCAAAATCCAGGTCTGCGAGAGTGGAGGCATGTGTAGCAACAATTGGCAGGTTTAGTCTATCTCGCATGGTGGGTACCTATGAGGCTACATACGCCTCGCTGAAAGGAGTGTCGTGATGTTTTCTGTTTCGGTTGTCATCCCTACCTTTAATGGTCGTGACCTGCTGCTAAATAATCTGCCACCGCTGTTCGCAGCACTGGCTCGGATTGATGCTGCCTCGGAAGTTATTGTCGTTGACGACGCCAGCAGTGACGACTCGCTGCAGGTTCTGGAAAGAGAATTTCCGGCAGTGATTGTCATACGTAACGAGCAGAACCTTGGGTTTGCCGAGACTATAAACCGCGGCATTTTTGTAGCTCGCCATGACATTGTCCTCGCCCTGAACAATGATGTTACTGTAGATCTGGATAGTATCTCTAAAACTTTACCCAGGTTTTCTGATCGGCAGATTTTTGCTGTTACACCTAATATTTTCGATCCGAGAGACAACCGAAATCAGGCAATTTATCGATTGAAGCCTGGAATATGTTGGTTTGTTGATGAGTGCCTGCAGGATATCCCGAATGTCCCAGAAATCCCCCTGTTTTTTTCTTCTGGAGGTTCAAGCTTTTATGACCGACAGAAACTGCTGCAGCTTGGCGGCTTTTCAAAGTTTTACGCCCCTTTTTATGTTGAAGATGTCGATCTTTCCTACCAAGCTTGGAAAAGGGGTTGGAAGTGCCTTCTGGAACCTGCCGCAAGCGTCTGGCATCCAGCAAACACGACCATCCGCAAATACCATAAAAAGAGGAAAATCAAGTTTATGGCTGCCAGGAATAAGCATTATTTCATGTGGCTGAATGTAACTGATCCATTCCTGGTGTTCAGGTACGTTCTGTTTTTACCATTTTCACTATTGTGGGATCTGCTCTCCTTTCGGAAGTACAAATTTATCGGCTTTTTCTGGGCTCTGGCCAAATTACCGGAAGTCTTGCGGGAGCGATGGGTGCGGCGGAAGGTATCAGTTAGCAGAGACAAAGTTATCATTAGCCTTGTACGATAGAACTGGAGGTTGTTCATGGACGTCAGCTACTTTTCCCACGTACGGCGAGAAATTGCCCCGTTACTCAGCGGAACTTACCATACGGGCCTGGAGGTCGGATGCGGTGCTGGCGTGACGCTTGAGTGGCTTCAATCATCCGGCATTTGCACCAATACCATCGGGGTTGAATATGATCCGTTAGCTGCCTTGGAAGCGGGAAACCGGGTTAACAAGGTTTATTGCGGAGATATCGGATCTATAGATCTTGATATACCGCCGGAATCTGTCGACCTGTTACTATGTCTTGACGTTCTCGAACATCTACCTGACCCTTGGGCAGTTATGAAGAATCTGTATCGACTGGTTCGCCCCGGTGGTTCGGTAGTTGTCAGCCTGCCTAATGTGCGCTATTGGAAGGTTTCAGCGCCTCTATTGTTCAGTGACAAGTGGCAGTATACAGACGCCGGAGTACTGGACCGGACGCATCTCAGATTTTTTGTCAAGCAAACGGCAATAGAAATGGTCGAGCAGGGTGGTTTCACGGTGGAAAAAGTGATCTCAACCGGGCTTGGTCGCAGTAAACGGTCGCAGTTTGTAAATGGCTTGCTGCCGGATTTTATTATAAACCTTTTAAGTTATCAATTTGTCATCAAGGGGACCAAACTGGTTAGCTGATGGCTACAACTTTATGAATATCCGCATGATTTGAAAGCAAAATACACTTTATGCGATATAACTATTCAACTTACATATTACATAAAACATGACATCAGCCAGTTTCAGGAACTGCTTATCAGTTTTTTTACAAGCCATTACTATTGTTTTTACTAGACTAACCTTCTAAATAGCACTATACTCCCGTCATGCCTACCTCATACGAACGAGCATTCGTAACTCACATTGAAAAACGCCTCTCCGGTGATCAGCCATTGATCCAGGTTCTTGTCGGCCCACGCCAGGTCGGCAAAACTACCGGGATGCGGCAATTACTTGCTCGCTATCCCAAAAACAATCATTATGCCAATGCTGACGATTTACTGGTTACTGACCGCACCTGGCTGCTGGAGCAATGGCAAAAAGCCTTGTTGCTGGGCGACGGCACACTATTGATTATTGATGAAGTTCAGAAGATTCCTAACTGGTCGGAGACCCTCAAATCTTTATGGGACAAGAATCCACATCGGCTCCGTGTTGTCGTGCTTGGCTCCAGCTCACTTCAAAGACAAAGCGGACTGACCGAAAGTCTTGCAGGGCGCTTCGAGCTTACACGCATACACCATTGGACATTCACTGAGCTGAATCAATGCTTTGGCTATGACCTTGATCGTTTTCTTTTGTTTGGTGGTTATCCGGGCTCAGTAGCGTACGAGGATGATTATGATCGCTGGTACGCGTACCTGAAGGACTCAATCGTGGAGGCGGTCATTGGCAAAGATATTCTCTTGAACCGCAAGGTAGGTAATCCGGCACTATTCCGACAGGCGTTTGAAATCCTCTGCCATTATCCGGCTCAGGAAATAAGCTATACCAAACTGCTGGGACAGCTGCAGGACAAGGGAAATACTGATCTTATCAAATACTACATTGAACTGTTTGCCGGAGCGTTTCTGATATATCCATTGGAAAAATATTCCGCAAAAGAGTGGCTTACCCGTTCCTCCAGTCCTAAAATTCTCGTTGCCTGCCCTGCCCTCTACACTATGACCGCAGGACCGGGAGTATTGAAAGATCTTGACAGACGTGGCAGAGTATTTGAACTTGCAGTGGGAGCACAGCTGTTGCAATTACCGGGAGAGCTGTTCTACTGGCGGGAGAAAAACGCCGAAGTTGATTTTATCTACCGCTATCAGGGTAAACTATTCGCTATTGAAGTAAAATCCGGCAGAAAAAAAACGGCAAAAGGGCTCGACGTATTCATGAAACAGTTTCCGGATGCCTGCCCGGTTATCCTGACAACGGACAATTTCCCGCTGTTCTCTGAAGACCCGAAAAAGTTTTTCGCCGCTCTCTGATGCTGAAAGAGTCCTCAAAAGGTATGCACGGCTATTAAAAAAACAAGGGCACCATGAATCAGAAACCACAAAACATACTCATCATAAAACCAGGCGCTATGGGTGACCTGCTGCAACTGACGCCGACAATCCGGGGACTGCGCAACAGCTTTACCCACGCACGTATCGACATAATGGTTGGAAACAGAGCCTCCATTGACCTGTTTCGTCATCATCCCGACATAGCTGATGTTCTGGTATATGACCGCCGCGGGGAACACCGGTCGTTCAGCGCCCTGCTTTCTCTCTGGAAGAAGATCAGGAGCCGTTCCTACGATCTGGTCATCAACTTCCAACGCAGTAACCTTAAAACCTGGTTTCTGACCTCTGCCGCACTGCCATGCCGCATTCTGACGTATCACAAAACCCGTACGAGCGTCATCCATGCGGTCATGGATCACCTGAAAACGGTTGAACCGCTCGGGATTTTACCGGACGGGGAGCAGCTGGATCTCTATCTTTCCCCTGAAGACCGTCAGCACGCAACAGTGTTGTTCGAATCCCACGGTCTGGACAAACGCCCTGTGGTGGCTATCAACCCCGGTGCCAGCCATCCGGTCAATCGCTGGAGTACGACACAGTTTGCAGCCCTTGCGGACAGGGTCAGTAACGAATTGAATGCTGCGGTGATCATTGTCGGCGGTAGTGGAGACACCCCATTGGCACACGATATTGACCGGCTATCGAGTTCGCACCCGCTGGTTCTCACCGGCACAACGACCCTGCTGCAACTGGGGGCGGTCCTGGAAAAATCCGCCCTGCTCGTCAGCGGTGACACCGGCCCGATGCACATGGCAACCGCAGTCCGGACACCGGTAATCGCCCTGTTTGGAGCTGCCGACCCAGAGCGCACCGGACCAACCGGCAGCGGGCACAGGGTACTCCAGGCAAGGGATCTGGCCTGTGTGCCCTGCCGAAGCAGGAAGTGCGGCAATACTCACAATATGGAATGCATGGAATGCATCACGGTGAATGACGTTTTTGAAGCCGCCAGAGAAATGCTGGGACAAAGGAAACCATGCGTATCCTGATCGTTAAAATATCCGCCATGGGCGATGTCCTGCATGCCCTGCCGGTACTGGACTACCTGAAGCAGGCCTCACCAGGTTGCGAGATCGACTGGGTTGTTGAAGAGGCTTTTGCTGATCTACTAAGCGGCAACCCGCTGATTTCACGACTCCATACCGTGCGGTTTAAAAAATGGAAGCGGAAACCGCTTTCCGGCGAGACAATAAAAGAGATCCTGAATGTCCGTAATGGCCTTGTGCAACGGGCCTATGATCTGGCCATCGATATTCAGGGCAATATCAAAAGCGGGATGGTTGTCTGGTTGAGCGGCTGCCCCCGGCGTGTCGGCTTCAGCCGTGCAGCGACTCAGGAAAGCCTGAACATCCTGTTCACCAACCGCAGAATTGAGCCGCACCCAGAGAATCGCCATATAACCGACCAGTACCTGCGGATTGCAGAATCATCCTTTGACCTAAAGTTCAGCGGACTGCAACTGCACACCGATATCTGCACCCTGCCGGAGGATGATCTGGTGGCAGACGAACTGGTCAAGCGCTACCGCGCAAGCGGCCCACTCTTTTTGATCCATACCGGCACTACCTGGCAGACAAAGTTCTGGCATGAACAGGGCTGGATCGAACTCGGCCGCAGGATCATCTCTTCCTTTCCAGGCTCGACTCTTCTCTTCTCCTGGGGAAATGAGGGCGAACGCAGCGCAGCGGAACGGATTACGACGGCATTGGGTAGTCAGGCTGTGCAGCTGGAGAGACTATCAATCATGCGCCTGGCGGCACTGGTGAAAAAGGTCAACCTTGTTATGGGGGGTGACACCGGCATTGTCCATATGGCCGCAGCGGTTGGAACTCCCACCGTCTCGTACTATCGTGCCAGTGACGGCCTGCGCAGCGGCCCCAGAGGGGAGAAACATGCCGTTGTCCAGACACCGATGCCGTGCGCACGCTGCTTCCGTACCCGGTGCGAAAAGGACGGGGAATGTCGTGAAAGTATTACTCCACAGCTTCTGATGCAGGCAATTACGCGGATACTTTGTTAAAAGCCGCCAGATCACAGCTATTATTGAATTTCCCGCGGAGGACACATGCAAAAGATACTCGTCACCGGTGCCGCCGGTTTTATCGGCTTTCACCTTGCAAAAAAACTGCTGGACGGTGAATGCGAGGTTGTCGGCCTGGACAACCTCAATGACTATTACGATGTAAATCTTAAAACAGCGCGGCTTGCGCAACTTGAGGAACGGGGTAATTTCCGCTTTCACAAGATGGGTCTTGAAGAGCGGGATGCCGTCAGTCGTTTCTTTAAAGATGAGCAGTTTGATATCGTCGTTAATCTCGCAGCTCAGGCCGGGGTACGCTATTCCATCGAGAATCCCTACGCCTATATAGACAGCAACATCTCCGCTTTCATCAATATTCTTGAGGGGTGCCGGCACAACGGTGTCAAGCACCTCGTGTACGCATCTTCCAGCTCGGTGTACGGGGCCAACACCAAAATGCCCTTCTCCGTGCACGACAATGTGGATCACCCTGTTTCGCTCTATGCCGCAACAAAGAAGTCCAACGAGCTGATGGCCCACACGTATTCCCACCTCTACAACCTGCCGACCACCGGGCTGCGCTTCTTCACCGTGTATGGCCCCTGGGGCAGACCAGACATGGCGCTGTTCCTTTTTACCAAAGCGATCATCGAGGGGCGGCCGATTGACGTTTATAACCATGGACTGATGCAACGGGACTTCACCTATATCGATGATATTGTGGAAGGAGTATTCAGGGTAATGGGCAAAATCCCCGAAGCGAATCATGACTGGAACGGCGATGGGGCTGATCCCGGCACAAGCAGCGCCCCATACAGGATTTACAACATCGGCAACAACAACCCTGTTGAATTGATCAGATTTATCGCAGTGCTGGAAAATGCGATCGGGATGAAAGCGGAAATGAGACTCCTCCCCCTCCAGCCGGGGGATGTCTGCTCTACCTACGCTGATGTCGATGATCTGATGCGGGACGTCGGCTTTAGACCGTCCACCTCCATTGAGGAGGGAATCGGCACGTTCGTCGCGTGGTACAGGAAGTTTTACGGTGTTTAAGCGCGGACTGTTCCGGTAATACCAGACTCCGTGATGCTGGCGCTTCAACCTTGTGACCATAAACCTGATAATCGTGCAACCGGCTGAGGACATGAACACATATCTATTTGTAAACTCCGCTTCCGGCCATCATTCGGCCCAACGCCTGCAATTTTCCCTGGAGCGACTGCGCTCTCACGGGATAGATCCGAAGATTTTCCAGGTACGCAATCCGGTAGATGTTTACGCCTGTTGTGACACGATCAACGAGGATGGCGGCCCTCACCTGGTAATCGTTGCCGGTGGTGACGGAACCATCAATGCGGTAGCCAACGGATTGAATCCGGGGACGGCAACTCTGGCGGTGCTGCCATTCGGCACCTCCAACGTGCTGGCTGCTGAAATTGGGATAAAGTCGATTGATGACGCCCTTGAGCGGATAGCCGCCGGCAAAACCTGCTCTCTATCTGTCGGCGTTATTGAGCTGGAGGGGCGTTTCTACCGCTTCCTTCTCATGGCCGGAATCGGCCTTGACGGGGCGGTCGTCAAAGATGTATGGCCATTGGGGAAAAGGCTCCTGCGACAGGGAGCCTATGCCCTGTCGGCTCTGAAGTGTGCAATTGCTTGGGATACCTCTGTTTTTGGAATCAGCACCCCGGAACGTGATGTCACATGCCACACCGCTATCATCTGCAACGCCTCCCGCTATGGGGGAAATTATATCCTGTCACCCGGAAGCAGCCCGTTTTTGTCAGGACTTTCTGCTGTCTGTATTACCGGAACCACGCGACGCACCTATTTGAGCAGCGCAGTGGATCTGTTTCGGAACAAGGCGGGGACAAACAAGGATCTGATCCGGATACAATCTTCGACCTTTGAGATCCGGGGGAAGCGCCCGATCCAGATCGATGGTGATTTTATTGGCTACGGCCCTGCACGCATATCCGAGCTCGCAAATTTTGCGAGAATTATTGTGTAGCGGAAAAGATTTCGCATTCCAATCAACAAAGAATAAACCTAAAACCGGCAGTTCAATAACACGGAGACACGGAGAACACTGAGAAATCAAAGCATTAAGGTTTAAAACAAAATATCCTTTTTGGTGAACCATAAAACTACTTATTCTATCTGTAACTCTCAGATGTTACTCCGTGTTCTCAGTGTCTCCGTGTTTCAAATGCTTTTTCAGGATAAAAGGTATCGGCACATTTATGACACTTCATCGCTTTTCCCGCACCGAACTTCTGATCGGCACGGCAGGATTGTCCACCCTGGCCGATAAACACGTCATGATATGCGGTGTCGGCGGTGTTGGCAGTTATGCAGTAGAAGCTCTGGGACGCGCCGGGATCGGTAAGATCACACTGGTGGACTTTGATGACATCTCCCTGACCAACGTCAATCGGCAGATCCATGCATTATCCAGCACGGTGGGGCAGGCAAAAGTGGAGGCCATGGCGGCACGATTGCGCGACATCAATCCGGACGCCGAAATCATGCCGGTCAAAGAGTTTTTCTCAGTTGAGAACGCTGAACGACTGCTCATGCCACGCCCGGATTATGTCCTCGACGCGATTGATCATTTCACCGCCAAGACCTGGTTGATAACGGTCTGCCGCCGGCAGGGGATTCCGGTTATCTCCAGCATGGGGGCCGCAAACAAACTGGACCCCACGCAAATAGAAGTCGCCGATATTTCGGCCACCAGAAACTGCCGGATGGCCCGTAGCATGCGGAAGATACTGAAAGATTCCGGCATCACCTCCGGAGTGCAGGTCGTCTACTCGACCGAACTGCATCGGGCTCTTGATCCTGAGACATCAGGCGCAGTCGGCAGCGACATCATCAGCCCCGATTACCCGGAACAAACGGTCAAGGAGGTATATCGCCGAGCGGTTCTCGGGAGCATTTCGTATATCCCTTCAATCTTCGGGCTGACGATGGCAGGAGTTGTGCTCAACGAGCTTTTGCATCGGAATCCACCCCCGGCAACAAAAGAATGAGCTTTTACCGGTAAACCATGCTGTTTTTTATTGACAAGCCCTGAAAATAAAGGGTAACGTCACAACACCTCAGATTAAACATCGTGGCATCCAAACAGATCCCTATTAATTCTTCACACGTTGAATACTTTCGAACCTCTGAAAAAAACATATTCCGCCCTTTGAGCCAAAAGCTCCCGATTATGGCAGATTCCATTAATACAGCCGCTTCATAGCTTCCCCGGATAAATTGAGTACACCTATGCTGAATCCCCATATCATGAAGATCGTTACGCAGGAGAACCGATGAATTTACAAGAGCTTAAAGGAAAAAAAATCAGTGATCTCAACGCTATTGCACGTGAACTCAACATTGAAGGGGCATCGAGTCTCCGCAAGCAGGATCTGATCTTTGCCATCCTGAACGCCCAGACTGAGCAGAACGGCTTGATCTTCGGCGAAGGTGTCCTCGAAACGCTTCAGGATGGTTTCGGTTTTCTCCGGGCCACCGATTACAACTATCTGCCCGGCCCTGATGATATCTATGTTTCTCCCAGCCAGATCAGACGCTTCAACCTGCGCACCGGTGATACCGTTTCCGGCCAGATCCGCCCCCCCAAAGAGGGAGAGCGTTATTTTGCGCTGCTCAAGGTAGAGTCGGTCAACCATGAATCACCGGAAGTTGCCCGCGATAAAATACTTTTTGACAACCTGACGCCTCTTTATCCGGATGAAAAACTCACACTTGAAACGACTCCGGACAACCTGCCGATGCGGGTGATCGAACTGGTAGCGCCGATAGGCAAGGGGCAGCGCGGTCTGATTGTTGCTCCACCCCGTACCGGCAAGACCGTATTGATCCAGAACATTGCCAATTCTATCGCCGCCAATCATCCTGAAGTTTACCTGATCGTCCTGCTGATCGACGAGCGCCCTGAAGAGGTCACCGACATGCAGCGCTCGGTTAACGGTGAAGTTGTTTCGTCCACCTTCGACGAACCTGCCACCCGCCACGTCCAGGTCGCCGAGATGGTTATCGAAAAAGCCAAACGACTTGTGGAGCACAAAAAGGATGTTGTCATCCTGCTCGACTCTATTACCCGCCTGGCACGTGCCTACAACACGGTGCTCCCTCCCTCCGGCAAGATTTTAACCGGCGGCGTAGATGCCAACGCCCTGCAAAGACCAAAACGCTTCTTCGGTGCAGCACGCAATATTGAAGAGGGGGGCTCACTGACGATCATCGCCACCGCACTGGTTGATACCGGCAGCAAGATGGACGAAGTTATCTTTGAGGAATTCAAGGGGACCGGCAATATGGAGCTGCACCTTGACCGCAAACTGGTGGAAAAACGCACCTTCCCGGCCATCGACATCAACAAATCAGGAACTCGCAAGGAAGAGCTGCTGATAGAAAAAACATTTCTGAATCGGATCTGGATTCTGCGCAAGATTATCCACCCGATGAACGTGGTGGACAGCATGGAGTTTTTGCTGGACAAACTATCAGAGACCAAGACCAACCAGGCTTTCCTGGATTCAATGTCGAAATAAGCAAATAAATGTTGCAATAAATATTCATAATGGCTAGAATTGCTTTTTGTGTTCACAAATGATTACGTTACGCAGCAAAGCACTACTGAAGGAGGAAGAGATGAAAGAAGGCATCCACCCAGAATATTCCGAGATTACCGTTAAGTGCCTGTGCGGTAATACATTCCAGACACGTTCCACAAAAAGCGAGATCAGCACAGAGATCTGTTCTGCCTGCCATCCGTTCTACACCGGCAAACAGAAATTGATTGACACAGCTGGTCGTGTCGAACGCTACAAAAGACGTTACGGTCAGGCTTGATCGATCGTTTTGTAAAGTCATGAGAGGGGCTTTGTCGCGAGGCAAATCCCCTTTTTTTTCTCCTTGCACCTGTCTCCGGCAGGGCACTGTTTCAGCACCATCATACCAACAAGAGCATGCCGGTTTTTGAAACAACCATCGCTTAACCCTGAGCATGGCTCGAACGGGACACCATGAACGTCACCCTGATCGAACACACCCCCAATCCTGAACGTACCGTCGCGTTAGCGGCCCGTCTCTGTTACTCGCCTGCTTCAATTGATGATTTACAGGAAAAACTGGCTGCCTCCGATATCGAGTCGTTTCTGGACAAGATCATGTCACTGGGACACCACTCGGTGCTTGAACACGCTACTTTCACCTTCGGCATCGAGGGAATTTCGCGGGTCACCACACACCAACTGGTACGTCACCGCATCGCCTCTTTTTCCCAGCAGTCTCAACGCTACGTGTCGCACAAAGAAGAATTCACCTCCATCATGCCGGACACAATTGCCGATAATTCCGAGGCGCGGCAGATATTTGCCTTTATGTCCGAAACAGTCCACAAGGCTTATGCCCAGTTGATCGAGATGGGGATACCGGCCGAAGACGCCAGATATATCCTGCCAAACGCTACCGAAACAAAAATCATCATGACCATGAACGCCCGTGAACTGCTGCACTTTTTTGCCCTGCGCTGCTGCCAGCGAGCCCAGTGGGAAATACGCGAGATGAGCGTCGAAATGCTGCGCCTGGTAAAAAAAATAGCGCCGGTCATTTTCCGTCAGGCCGGTCCGGGCTGCGTCAGCGGTCCCTGCCCGGAAGGGAAGCTTTGTTGCGGGCAAGCGGCCGAAGTCAGAGAGTTCTATAAAAATCTGGAATAGTTCAGTGAGGTTATATGGATAAGATATCTGTTGGCGGACAGGCGGTCATTGAAGGGGTAATGATGCGCGCCCCCCGATCTGTTGCCATTGCAGTCCGTCGTCCCGATGGCGAGATAGTTGTCAAAAGCGAACTTTTAATCCCGCTCTCAGAGCGTTTCCCAATTGTAAAGCTGCCAATCGTACGCGGCGCAGTAGCGCTCTTCACCTCCCTGATCATCGGCATCAAGGCACTTAACTTCTCGGCCACTGAAGCGATGACCGAGGACGAGAAAGAGGAAGAAAAGGAAAAAGAAAAGTCCAAAGTTGGAGAAAAAAGTAAAGGGAGCGGAGGTGAGCTTTCCTCGTGGGCCATGGCCGGAACCATGACAGTGGCCTTCGGCTTCGGCATCTGCCTGTTCTTTCTTTTCCCACTCTACCTGACCAAACTGCTGACGCCGATCATCGGCGACAACAACGTCGTCTTTAACCTGGTAGATGGTGTCATCCGGGTGGCCGTGTTTCTGCTCTATATCTGGGCCATCTCGCGCATGAGTGACATCCAGCGGGTTTTTCAGTACCACGGAGCCGAACACAAGTCGATCTTTGCCTTTGAAGCGGGTGAGGAGTTGACTGTTGAAAACGTGCGCCGCCACAGCCGCCTGCACCCTCGCTGCGGCACCAGTTTCCTGCTGATCGTCATGCTGGTCAGCATCGCCGTTTTCTCTCTGATCCCACAGCTCTGGCCGTTTTACCTCAAAGCCGGCTCACGGGTCTTCCTGCTGCCGATAATCGCCGGTATCTCTTATGAATTCCTCAAATGGAGCGCTACCAACGACAGCCACCCACTGGTCAGAATGATCATCACCCCCGGTCTGGCGCTGCAGCGCCTGACGACACGCGAGCCTGATGACAGCCAGCTTGAGGTCGCCATTCGCTCAATGAATGTGGCGCTGGAAGTAAATGCAGGTTTCAAGGACGACCGGTTGGTCGTCTAACCGGGGACATCCCGGACAATAAGACCTATGCTATACTATGAAATTACTTACAAAGATCACTGCCGCCGGCTGGAAAGTTTTCTGCGGGTCTTGATGCCGACATCTCCTCCCGGCTATGCGCGTAAACAGATCAAAAGTTGTGCCGCAAGCCTGAATGGAACCGCCGCAACCCCCGACACCCTGCTGGCCCTGCATGACAAGGTTACCCTCAAAGAAAGCGGGGCTACAACCGGGCATATTTCTGCAGTCAGACCAGACCTGGATATTCTCTATGAAGACAGTTTGATCCTGGTTGCCAACAAACCCCACGGCCTACCGATGCACCGAACGGCAGAATTCGAGGACAACCTGGTGGACGTTAGCCAGACGTACATGATTCAGCGCGCCACACCCTGTAAATTATATCCGGTCAACCGACTGGATCGTGGGACATCCGGAGCGGTAATCATGGCCAAAAGCTCCAGTTCTGCAGCAATCTACGGCCGTCAGGTAAAAGAAACCGGTCTTGACAAGCTCTACCTGGCACTGGTATGGGGAATTCCTGATAGCAGCGGCGTCATCAACGAAGCTCTCGACGGCAAAGAGTGCGAGACCCGCTACAAGACAGTTCTCGCCGGGGAGAATTGTTCCCTGCTGGCCGTCACTCCGATCAGCGGGAGGATGCACCAGATCCGTCGCCACCTGGCTTCAGTCGGCCACCATATCATTGGTGACAAACGTTATGGTGGTGGGGATCTACCCGAATCATCAGGATTTGCCCTGCATTCCTTCCGAACAAATCTTGAGCGGATAGAAACGGGAAAGCTGACCGTCTGCGCCCCCATATCCGAAGAGATGCTCGATCTCTGTGAACGGAGAGGGATCGGGCGAGAGACTCTGCAAGAGACTGTTTATCAAATGGCAACAGAGGAGGCATCATGAGCGGAAAAACAATTTTTATTACCGGTGCATCCGCAGGCTTCGGCGCGGCCTGCGCGCGCATGTTTGCCACAGAAGGCAACCGGCTGATTCTGACGGCACGGCGGATTGAGCCGCTCCTGAAGTTACAGGAAGAACTGGCAGCAGCAGCTGAGGTTCACATTATTCCACTGGATGTAAGTGACCGCTTGGCGGTACAGGGAGCAATCGAGTCATTGCCGGAGCGTTTCCGCAATATCGATATACTGCTGAATAATGCCGGCCTGGCTTTAGGGCTGGAACCGGCTCATCAGGTGGATCTGGATGACTGGGAAACGATGGTGGACACCAACATCAAGGGGGTGATGTACTGCACCCGCTTTGTATTGCCGGGTATGGTGGCCCGCAATCGTGGCCACATCATCAATATAAGTTCAACAGCCGGTGCTTGGCCCTATCCGGGCGGCAACGTCTACGGCGGTACAAAAGCCTTTGTAACACAGTTTTCCCGCAATCTGCGCTGTGATCTGCTCGGCACACGGGTGCGGGTTTCCTGTATCCAGCCCGGCATGGCTGAAACCGAATTTTCCAAGGTACGTTTCAAAGGGAACGGCGAACTGGCCGCCGGTGTGTATCGTGGGACGGAACCGCTGACCGCTGAAGACATCGCCGAAACGGTTCGCTGGATTACAAGTCAGCCGCCGCATGTTAATGTCAATACCCTGGAGTTGATGTCTATTGACCAGGCATGGGGACCCTTTGCCATCCACAGAGAACAGAAATAATTTATTACAAGGATTAGAACATGGCAAAAGAACTATATGTCGGACATATCTCGGAGCAGGCGACCGAAGAAGATCTGCGCAAACTTTTTGAAATCATGGGGGTTGTCACCTCGGTGCACCTGATAGTTGACGAGGCAACCGGTGAATTCAAGCGTTGCGGTTACGTCCGCATGCTCTCCGAAGTTGACTTGAATGAGGTCGTTGAGACGTTGGATGGTACGTATCTGGTTGACCGCTGCATTGTTGTCAGCATAGCCAAAGAGCAGAAGGATCGTCCGGCAAAAAGCCCATACGTCAGAAGAAAGCCGCTGGCGACTTCCCGCCCGGCTGCGTCAGCACGTCCGGTATCGTCTTCCCGCCCTGCTGTGTCTGCCCGTCCGTCTGCGTCAGCCCGCCCGTCCCGCCCCGCGACCGGTTCCCGGACTGTAGCTGCTAAAGATGCCGGGCTGAACGAACGGCCTACTGAGACAAAACGGGCCAAAAGTGCGCGCCCGGTGATTAAAGATGGGACAAAAACCGGGCGGTCTTCCGCAGCTAAAGAGGCAGTCAAAAAATGGCGCCCGGCGGCAGCTAAAGATGGCGTAAAAAGTGACCGACCTTCACCGGCAAAGCGCACCGGACGCCCTGTCGGCGGCAAAAGACAGGGAGAAAACACGCGCGCGCCGGCAAAAGGCCGCAGATAAAACAATAAAACCGATGTATCGTTCCCTCATACCGTTGCGGGAATGATGCACCGGTTAACCCATCAAGGAGCACATCATGAAATTTCTGCGTAATTTCCTGTTCCTGACTCTCATTTTGACACCCGCCCTTTCCTTCTCTGCTGATCTGAAGCGAATCTCTGCCACTTCACACATAACCGCAGTCACCGTCTACACCGACCGAGCCATGACAACACGCGGCACTAATCTCAACCTCAAACCGGGGAGTTATCTGATCGCCTTTGAAGCCCTGCCGACCCTGATATTCGATGATTCCGTGCGGGTAGAGGGAAAGGGAACTGCGGCAGCGACGATAGCGGGCCTGGAGATCAAACGGACTTTTCTGGAGGGGAGCGGCGAAAAACGGATTCAGGGATTGCAGGAGGAGATCCGCACATTGGAGCGGAGTTCCGCCGGTCTGGATGCCAGGAAAGCCGGAATCACGGCACAAAAGGCTTTTCTCGAATCAATCCGCGTAGCATGGAGCGACCGTATCTCCAAAGAGCTGTCGGTCGGCCGACCGACATCGGCAGAACTGCATGACGCTTCCGGTTTCGTCGGTGCCGGGGTCACCAAGGCGGAAGAACAGATCAGCGTTATTGAATCCGAAAAAAACGGGCTCAAAAACAAGATCGACGCACTCCGGCGCCAGCAGAATGAAGCGGTCGGCTCAACCCGAAAAGAGTCAAAAACGGTTGAGGTGGCTGTTGAAGTCACTCGCGGGGGGAGCCTTTTGCTTGAGCTCTCTTCGATGGTGCCTCAGGCAAGCTGGGAACCGGCCTACGATGTCCGTCTGGCAACTAACGCCAAAACTGCCGAATTGACCTTCCGGGCGATGGTCCGCCAACAGACGGGAGAGGATTGGCATGGCATCGACCTGACGCTCTCCACTGCCCGTCCCGCAACCGGAGGTGCGCCGCCGGAACTGCACCCATGGCAGGTATCGCTGTACCATCCGCGACCGATTATGGCAGAGAGAATGATGGCATCTCCGGCACCGCGTTACATGGCTAAAAAGGCGAGCCGGGCGTTGATGGATTATGGTGACATGGAGAGTGCAGCGGCTGAAGAAGCGCCAGCCTCCTTTGCTACCGCAGAGGTCAGTGACGAGCAATCATCAATATCATTCCACATCCCGCAGGCGCTTGACGTTCCTTCTGACGGCACCGGTCACGGCACCGTAGTAGCCGTCGAGCTGCTGCCGGTCAGTCTGGAGTACTTGGCCATTCCAAAACTCTCGCCAGCGGTGTTTCTCAAATCGGAGATGATCAACAAAGCTCCCTACCCGCTCCTGCCGGGTAAGGTCAATACTTTTGTCGGCAGCAGATACACCGGCAGCTCCCGATTGAAAAAGATCGCCGCTGGTGAAAAGTTTGACCTGTTTTTTGGCAGTGATGATCAGGTAACGGTAAAACGTGAAGAACTGAAGCAACATAAAGAAGCGGGACTGTTCGGCAAAAGCCGGGTCAGCTACCGCTATCGGATCGAACTTGCCAATTTCCGTAAAGAACCTCTGACTCTCACCCTGCGTGACCAGTTACCGGTAGCGGGTGACGAGGAAATCAAGGTGACACTGGAAGAGCCGTCCATCAAACCGACAGAGATAAAGAACGATGGCACGATTATCTGGAGTATGCCGCTGTTGGCGGGAGAAAAGAAGGAGCTGAGCTTCGGCATTCTGGTTGAATACCCGAAAGAGAAGGAAATTACCGGATTGTAGGTTAGTCCCTCTTTGTTAAAGGGAGGTGCGGGGGGATTTAAACTCAACCAGATGTTTGCGATAACGGAGCGGAACATGCTTCTGCTGCAGTTTTGGATTATGCCGCTCTGTAATGGCGTGACGCTGAAAATAGCGCTGCCACAGGGCGGTATAGTCTTGTTCGGTCGCGGTGAGCGTTGGTTCGGCGGTCAACTCAATATCCCGGATCAAACGCCATGATGTCAGATCATACAGCGCCGCCTCCCTCCGACGAAGGTCATGTATCATCCAGGGGCGGTCGCCAACCCGCTCGACAAAGTGCGGGGCGATAAAGGAGAGGATGTCGGCCTCCGGTTCGATCCGGGCGTAGAGAAAACCCGCCGTAACTTCCTGAAAACGCACAAATCCCTTGTACTTGTGGGCCTCATGGGAGACGTGCCGCGCAATCCGGTTGACCGAATGGACCGGATCCTCCGCCAGCATCCCGCACAATCGCGCCCCTACCTGAAGCCCCATCGTCAGATAGCGCCACACGAGCAGCTCAATCCCTGCTTTCTGACTATGAAAAGCATACCGCGCCGTCGCAAACGCCTCCTGCGACACAGCCACGACAAAGCGTTTCCGGAACGCCACTGCAACGTCCCTCGCCGTTGCAACTTCGCGGCTGACACCATCAAAGAGTCCGGCCACTTGAGGGTCGTCATTCCGCACAAATTCCGGCTGATTCTCCCCCACCTCCAGACAGTCGACCACAGCGCAGAGGAGACCTTCAAAGCTGCCGTCGTAATGGTAAACAGTCATCACAACTCCGGTTTTTTATCTCCTATCAAAAATCCTTTGGTGGATCAATAAAATGACAATCCGGCTTACGACTACAGTGTACAAAATGAGCTTTACACCTGTCTCCGGCCACATGAGGACGAACGGCTTTTCCGCATTTTATGCACTCAAAGACAAGCGTTCTTCTCTCTTCAGGCGAAGCAGATTTTTTTACTGCCAACGCTTTTTCAACCGTAATGATATGTCCAAAAAACTTACACTGAGTTGTGATAGACATTGCTACGCTCCCTTGGCAAACTTGCTATGAAATAGTTTTTATCTGAATATACGTTTCACTTAATCCAGCGTTTGTGCCGATAAAGCCCGAAGGCAGGGCCTTCGCCACCTTGAAGCATATCGCACTACATTAGAGGACAGATCATCCATAAGACAACGTTTTGAAAACGGCGGAAGAATACCAAAAATAATACGTTAAAGCAATCCTGTCGTATTCTATTCACCGGGTGCTTACGGAGACGCCATATGTTGACCCCTGCAGAACTTACCCGCCATCATGAGAGCGGAAACCTCAACCAAGCGACAATCGCCGCATTCCGGGCGATGATTTTCGCTCATTATCACGAAAGTGCACGACTAATGCCGTGGCGGGAAACCCGCGATCCATACGCCGTCCTCGTATCCGAGATCATGCTCCAACAAACCCAGGTCGAGCGTGTCCGGCTTAAATACGGTGAGTTTCTTGCGCGCTTTCCGACGCTTGCCACGCTTGCTTCCGCACCACTGTCAGATGTTCTCACGGTCTGGCAGGGCCTGGGGTACAATCGACGGGCAATCTATCTCAAACGGTGCGCCGAGGAGATCGTCGCGCGGTACGACGGCATTTTTCCCGCAACAGTACAGGAACTGCAGGCGTTGCCCGGCATCGGTCCCTACACCGCACGGGCAGTGGCCGCCTTTGCCTTCGATGTGGCGGAGCCTCTCATAGAAACTAACGTCCGCACGGTGTACATCCACTTCTTTTTTCAAGGCCATGACAAGGTGAGCGACCGTGACATCATGCCGCTGGTTGCGGCAACCCTTGACCATACCAACCCGCGCGAATGGTATTATGCCGTAATGGATTACGGCACGATGCTCAAGCAGCGCCATCCCAATCCGGGGCAGCGCAGCCTCCACCACACACGCCAAAGCAGCTTTGAAGGATCAAACCGGCAGTTGCGCAGCCGGATACTGCGGCGGATAATCGCCCAGCCGGGGATAACGGTGAAACAGCTCCTGTCAGCGATACCGGCAGAACATGACATGGTCCTCGCAAATATTGAGGCCATGCAGCGGGAAGGATTTCTTCTGAAAAAAGGGCGCGGTTATCGGATTTCCGATGAAACGATGAATTCCTGACTGCCCTTGCCTCAGCATCACAACTCCCCCGTCAGCGCCGAGGCGTCCGGCATCGCGGCAAACAGCTCCAACTGGTCAAGCCGTGCCGGTCGGCGGGTCGGCACCAGCATTCGCTCCATCAATAGCGGTCCATCCAACCTGATGCCTCCAAGATAGCGCCCCCCTGCGGTCAGGAAATATTTCGCACGCTTTAACACAACCCCCAACTTTTTCAACTCAACCTCACCCAGCCTCGTCCCGCGCCGGGCCAGAACGATACGCTGGGCAGAGCGGACGCCGATCCCCGGTACCCGCAGCAGCACCTCATAATCAGCCCGATTGACCTCCACCGGAAACAGTTCCAGATGGCGCAGCGCCCAGTCGCTCTTGGGATCAAAACGCATATCCAGATTGGGGTGCGCTTCGTCCAGCAGTTCATGGGCGGCAAAACCATAAAAACGGAGCAGCCAGTCGGCCTGATAAAGGCGGTGCTCCCGCAGCAGCGGCGGCGTGGGAAGCGCAGGCAGGCGGCTGTCGCTGGATCCGGGAATATAGGCGGAGTAGTAGACCCGCTTCAGCTCCAGTTTTTTGTACAACCCCTCCGTCAGGGTGATGATGTCGCGGTCACTCTCCGGCGTCGCTCCGACGATCAGCTGGGTACTCTGCCCGGCCGAGGCGAAACGGGGTGCCGTGCGCGACTTTGCACGGGCTTCCTTCGCCTCAATCAGCAGACCGCTGACCTGCCGCATCGGGTTGATAACCGACTCGCGCGGCTTGTCCGGGGCCAGCAGCGCGAGACTCTGGCGGCTGGGGAGTTCGATATTAACACTGACCCGGTCGGCGTAGCGTCCGGCTAAAGCGATCAGCAGCGGATCGGCCCCCGGCACCAGTTTCAGGTGGATATAGCCGTTGAAGCGTTCCACCTCCCGCAGTCGCTGCGCCACAGCAATCAACTGTTCCATCGTGTAATCGGCGGAACGGACCACGCCGGTGCTGAGGAACAGCCCTTCGATGTAGTTGCGGCGGTAGAAGTT
This sequence comes from Deltaproteobacteria bacterium, assembly GCA_019162745.1. GTDB lineage: Bacteria > Desulfobacterota > Desulfuromonadia > Geobacterales > Pseudopelobacteraceae > JACRCG01. The sequence continues at coordinate 55,725 of JAFLLC010000069.1, forward strand.
CATCGTCAGGTCAACGACTTCGTCCAGCGTCATGGAGGTACGAGGGATATCGTTTGAGCGGCGGTTGAGGCAATAGGCGCAGTCGTAAATACAGGCGTTGGTGAGGAGGATTTTCAGCAACGAGATGCAGCGGCCATCGGCACTCCAGGTATGGCAGATGCCGCTGGAGGTAGTCGTGCCGAGTGCGCCCGTTTTACCGGCGCGGTTGCTGCCGCTGGACGAGCAGGAGACATCGTACTTGGCGCTGTCTGCGAGGATTTCCAGACGTTGTTCGAGGGGAAGAGTGATCATGGCTTTGATGATACCATAGATATGCGACACAATACGTCATGACACATATCAGGCGGAAAGGTTTTCTCCCTCCTCAAAGACCCGGATCACCCCATACTCGCCGTCAAAACCGGGCGTGCGGATCACCCGTCCGCCCCGCATCCGCGCCAGCGCCTCCCCCAGAAGCGGGTTTTCATGCCTGATCTCGTCAAGCGGGGTATGCAGGAGCAGATTGAATTCCGAGCCGAAACGGGCAATGCAGTGGCGATACTGCACCATCACCTTCTTGGAGGCCGGTCCGACGCCGATGATTTCTCCCAGCAGCTCAGGGAGCGGAATCAGGCTGAATACCCGGGGCGAATCGTCGCGGTACAATGGCTGCTCCCGATCAGCCAACGCCATGACCCGGTGCAAGACCCCGACGGTGAGCGGCTTGCCGCACACCGGGCAGCGCAGCCCGAGACGACGCGTCTCCGTCGGTTCAAGACAGACCCGGCAGGTACGGTGACCGTCGGCATGGTATTTCCCCTCTTCGGGAAAGAACTCCACCGTACCTCGGAAAGTGTCACGCCGACCGTCGCGAATAGCATCCCGCAGGGAGAAAAAATCCAGCCCGGTGGAAAAGAGGTTGGCCTCGCGCCCCAGCTTGGACGGAGAGTGGCAGTCGGAGTTGGAGATCAGGCTGAAGCGGTCCAGCCCGGAAATCAGCCGGTTCATGTTCGGGTCTGAGGAAAGCCCGGTTTCCAGGGCAAAAACATGGGGCGTCAGGTCGCCGAAACAATCCTCGATGCGGTCAAACCCCGACCGGGAACCGAACAGGGAGAACCAGGGGGTCCAGATGTGGGCCGGCACGAGAAAACCTTCGGGCGCCAACTCCAGCATAATCTCCAGCAGGTCATGACTATCCAGCCCGAGGATCGGGCGACCGTCGGACTTGATATTGCCGATGCTCCCCAACCGGGCGTTCAGACGCTCGGCCGAGGCGAAGTCGGGCACATAGAGCAGGTTGTGTACCTTGCGCACCACGCCGTGGCGTTTGTAGATGCTGCTGATCTCGGCCGAAAGCAGAAAGCGCACCGGAGACGCAGACGACGGCACCTCAGCCAGCGGCAAGACAACAGCGGCCTCGTTCTTTAGCTTGAACAGCCCCGGTTCGGCCGGTTCCAGTTCCTCCTTCAGACAGCCGAACCAACCGGGATGGGTAAAGTCACCGGTGCCGATCACCTGAATCCCCTTGACCCGCGCCCACCCGGCCAGACCGGCCAAAGTGCTCTGAGGGCTGGTGGCGCGTGAATAGGGGGAGTGGATATGTAAATCGGCTATGTAGTCCATTGATGGTTTCCTGTACATTCAAATGGCCGGCAACATTATCCTGACGACCGAACAGATGGCGCTTTGAGCCTTACAAATGAAACTGCACAACATGATCCAGCAGCGGCAACTTTATCAGACGGAAATCCTCGGAGTAACGATCAGCCGGATCACGCTCAATTTCCACCAATCCCATGAAACCGGCAAACCTCTCCAGACAGCGCCACGAATAGCAGCTTCGCAAGGACTTCTCCGGCGAGTAGTACTCCGGCGTAGGCGGCGCTTCTCGCAGTACCATCGGAAATGCTTGCAGAAAGTTATCCTCATAGAACCGGTTCGACCGCCACTCTGCGCCATATTTGTTCAGCAGATGGAGCGTAAACAGGAAGGAATGCTGAACCATGGGGATCTCCTCCCAGCGGTCGGCGTAACCCCAGTTGTATTCCTGGGCAAAGGCTCGCAACAGGCGCGGATAGATGCCTGCCATGCCCTGTTCCGCCAGCAGTTTACGGCATTCCTTGCCGATGATAAATTTCCCCTTGTACTTTCTGATCAATCCGGCCAATCCAGCCACAATCCGCGTCACCTTCAGTTCGGCAAACTCATCCTCCGAGCGTAGCTCGCCGTGGCGTGACCTGCGTGCGTACTCCTCTTCACCCCAGTATGCCCTGGCCGCCTCCCGGCAGAAGTTCCGGGGCAGATTCCCGGTTGCGGTCGCTTTCAAGCCGTCATCGCCGATGCCATCGACAAGCAGCTTTAACAGCCTGAGGATGGGAGCTTCCGGGGTAATATCGAGGCAAGCCGGGAAGGAAACCAGATCGGGCGTTTCGAACTGGAAATAGAGCAGGCGATGCATCTGTTCCGAGAAGAGGCCATGAAAGTCATCGATGACAGCCTGACTTTGCTGTTGCATCTGTTTGCTGATAAAAGCATTGGCCTCATCCAGCGAGCCGAAGTTCTCCCCTTTGAGTAGCTCTCTCAAGGCATCCAGTGGTGATCCGCTTCCTGGCTGTTGGCCACCGGAATTCTCTTTGTCGGCGCAGCACTTCTTGTATTTGAGGCCGCTGCCGCAAGGGCAGGCATCGTTTCTGCCGGTTTTCATCGGTTGGGATCCTTTCACGGTTTTGTTGAAAATCCGGTATTTTCATCGTTTTATTGTCAAGAATTGTCAATTGCATAGGTCTGCCCCTCGAAGGTTATGAATAGGGCATCTCTTGTTTATTTCGGCATTGCGTTTGGTCTCAAAAGTCGCTTGAATGCTTCGCGGTCGGTCTTATCGTTCACAGCTTGATCTTTCCACTGTTTCATCAATGAGTTCCATGCGGTGGTTTCCGAAAGGGCTATAAAGCAATCAATGCGAAGATGTCCTTTGACATCATTCAGCGCATAACAAATTATTTGGTGTCCTCCATGCGGATTACCTGGATCAACATGATCCACAGCAGGGTAAAGAGGATGACAACCATTTCCGCCAGTAATTGGTGTGCCTTCGACATTATCGAAAATCAGTTCAACATCCGAAAGCGCACATCGCCCCTCTTGCTTGATCAGCAGAGAACGTAAAATTGTTGGCGTTACGCCTTGTCGTCTCTTTGATGCCCACTTTTTTTGTTCTTCTGTAAGCTCCATTTTATTTACCTACTTTAGTATGACTTTGAAACGCCGGTTTTTGTTTTTGGTCGGCCTAACTTTCTGGTTGGGAATTCGGCACTTTCACCGTTCGTTTATCTGGATTTGTCAAATTATTTGGTCTGAGTCTTTAAAAGTTGCCCCCAAGCAAAATATTGTCATACTCAACAATAAAGCCTTTGGTGAGCACAGTTTCAGCTTGCACCAACGGCTATTTCTTGCTCAATATTTTCATTTTTTGCTGTTCGAACTCCTCTTTTGTAATAGTTCCATTATCAAGCAATTTCTTTAAGTTCGTGAGATTGATGTATAGCAAATCTTCATTACTGGTAGTTATATTTTCGGGAACATTATTTTGTGAGGTACTCAGGATAGGTTTAAGTTTTACTACTGTTATCTTTTCAATCTGGCCTTGTTTAAGCAATGACTCAAATTTCTCGATAAGCGGATTTACATTGAGAGACTCCTCAAACATTCTAGTTCCTGATGTGAGAATATGATAACTGAACCCTTCAACTTTGCTGCCATTTACGATTTCTCCGAGATGTTTTTCAATAAGGAATTTAAAGCTGGTCTGATCGATTAGCGGCTGATGAACCCAAGTATAGCCCAAATCAGTGCCACTCATCTTTGAGACACTATCCATTGGAAATTGTTGTGTAATCGCCTTATAAGCCAAATCCATAACTGTACGTTCCTGAGTAACTATAATTTCATAGCCATTATTGCTGGCAGTCTTAAGAGAAGAAAAGTTTGTTGAACAGCCTACCATTGAAAACAACGCAACAAATAATCCCATCACCACATTGATTACTTTTCTTTTCATCACAATCCTCCACTCTTTGCGACTCCGCACCCCACCGGCAAACAGAAAGAAGGAGTCTTTCTCTTCCTGCTCAACAACCCAAATGGAACATTTATCCGATGAATACAAAATTCGAGAAGAAGAACACACAAAGTACCGGAGCTACACATCCTACAAACCCGTCATGGTGCCAATCCGTTGATTTCTTATTCCAACTCCTGTAGCTGTGCCATGATTTCTTCGATAGCTGGATACTCCCCAAAAATCATTGTGCGCATTTCACGATAATCGGATTTGACCGCTTTCAAAACATGGTCGGGAGGAACAAGGCGTAATGTCCCCGGTTTTGCCAAATCATAGTTCGCCCCTCCGCAGGGGTAAAATCTGTTTTTAAACTCCACTACGGTTTCAAGAAGACTGATGTCCTCCAAGGCAGCTACCTTTGCCGATGAACGTACGGGTCGTGCGGGGTCACGTCTGCAGTTTCCATTTCATGAAGAATGTAGGACAACAGTCGAGGCTGTGGTTTTCTAGTTACTGTTCGTGTGCATACTGCCCATTGATGTTAGCAGAACATATTGAGGTTACTGACATATTACTTATGGACCTTGTAGAAAGGCATTGCCTCAACAAGGAATTATAAAATCATCTTATTGATAAATACACGCAGTGCCGGTAGCGTTTTTTCAAGGACTGGCGATTCTCGGTCGACATTTGGCCTCAACGGATTCGTTGGGGCCTTTTGTTATTTCAGGGAAAGCACTTCAGCCCGCAACCGTTATACTGCCCTCTCCCGTTTCGGCAAAACTTCCTCTCGACAATCTCATATGCCCGAAAAAACCGGGACATTCCCCTCATTTTTCACCCTTCAACCTCCGCACCCAACTCCCGCAGAATCTCCGTTTCAATCTGCTTGGCATCCGGCAGTTTCCCGGCCAGTTCCGCTGGCAAATCGTGGGTCAGAGTGTATTCGGCCACGCCGACCGGCTTGTTGATGGAGCGTAACGCATACTCAACCTCAATCCGCTTGCTTCCGGCGCAAAGGATAATGCCTATGGAGGGATTTTCGTCCGGCTCGCGCACAAAATCATCCAGAATATTGAGGTAGAAATTCATCTTTCCGGCGTATTCCGGTTTAAAGTCGCCACTTTTTAGCTCAATGGCCACCAGGCATTTCAACTTGCGGTGGTAAAAAAGGAGGTCGATGAAATACTCCTTCTCTTCCAAAGTCACCCGGTACTGATTGCCGATAAAGGTGAAACCGTAACCCAGCTCCAGAATGACATCTCGAATCCGGTTCACCATGCGTCGTTCCATCTCGCGCTCTATCACCGGCTTGCTGATGCCCAGAAAATCCAGCATGTAGATATCCTTCATCGCTTCGTCGGCTTGTTCGGCAAGATGCTCTGGAAGTGTTTCGGCAAAGTTGTGCTGTTTGGGAGCAAGCACGTGATGTTCATACGCCTTGGCCTTAATCTGATTGAGCAGAACATTGCGGCTCCAGCCGCATTCACCGGACATTCGCAGATAATAGGCGCGGGCCTCCCGCTCCTTTAATTTTGTCATGATGGTGATGTTCTGCCCCCAGGGAATTTCTCTAACAAGCTGTAAGAGATCTGACTCACCTTGGTAGACCTGGAACATCTGGCGCATGAACCAGAGGTTCGATGCTGAAAATCCCTGTATGCCGGGGAACTCATCATGCAAATCGCGGGAAAGTTGATCCACGACCGATTTGCCCCAGCCTTCCCGTTCTTGGCGCTCAACGATTTCCTTGCCAATTTTCCAGTAGAGTTCTATCAGCTCCCGATTGACGACCCGCTGGACCCGCAGCCGTGAGTCCCTGACTGCCGTTTTTATCTGCTGGAGCATTTCAGCATAACCACCGCGGGGCAAAGCAACTGTGCTCATGTCACCACCTCCATATCAAGCTCTGCCAGTTGACGAGAACCTCAAATATCTCCCGAGCTTTTTGCTGGCGGCTTAGCTTTATCTTTCAGCAACAACTCAACAATATCTGCAAATATCCTTTCAAATCGTCTGGATGAAAGCGATTTTTCGCTGTATTGAGCTGCCTCACTTGACACGTTTTTTCTGCTGTTAAAGATTGAAATCAGCTCTTTTTTGGTCCACTGTTTTTTAAATGTCAAAGGTGAAACCAACATGTGTTTCGGCATAAAGGCCCAACCTTCGGCAGTAGAATCCAACAGATTGTAAGTTTTTTCGGAATCTTGATTGACCTCTGGCAAACGCTTCAAAAACGATTTTTCACTTTTAGCCGCAATTACGTACCCATCGATATCACAGATCACAGGATATTTTGGCTTTCTAAAGAAATAGTTCAACATGACTTTGCAAAACTCCTTCATGTAGATGAAGCTGCGAACAATATCCAACTGCCGGTGAAACCGCTTCGCCTGTTCCACCCGACGAATCACTTAGTGCCTCAGTGTACGAATCAGGCTTTTGGAGAGCACCTATCAGTAGCAAAACATAGCACAATAGGTTTTGTTGCGGCGGCGCGTGAGAATGTTTTTTTACATATACACACAGAACCAAATCACACCAAATTCCACGGAATCGCCATAACCTCACCCGTTATCCAGTACGGCTTGTCTACAGCGCAAATTACCGCGCCCAAACCGACCCGCCGTCCGGGATATGCTGCTTTAAATGCGGTGATGCCCGACACATCCCGCCTGGATGGTTTGGTTGTCAATTTGAATTCAAACGGGTAGATAATATCATCTTTCTCCAGCAGTAGATCGACCTCGGCCCCGCCACCTGAACGCCAATGATACCACGACGGCCTAATTCCTGAGGCGGCGGCCTGTTTGCAAAGCTCCTGTACCATGGCGCTCTCGAACAGAGAGCCGAACAGCGGATGTGAGGCGAGCATTTTGGGGGATGATACCCGTGCATGAAAACAGGCAAGACCGGTATCGGTTATATGCCCCTTGGGGCGCATGGAAACCCGCTTGATAGAATTGCCGGAAAAAGGAGGGAGCTCGAACCACTGGAAGGTTGCCTCAAGAATCTTCAACCACCGCTTCGACGTCTGCGGAGTTATGCCTATCTCGCGCCCCAATTGACTGTAGTTTATCTCCTGGGCAGTCAATGCTGTCATCAGGCCGATAAAACGGCCAAACTCCTGCCAGTCCTGTATCTCTCCCATCAAACGCGCATCACGTTCAATGTACGTCCGATGGTAGCCGGCCCAGAAATCCGTGACCAGATCGTCGGGAAGCGGCTGCACCCCCGGCATGAATCCATTCCAGAGCCACGTTGTCAACTCTCCGGAATACCTTGCCGCTGTCCTGCTCCACTCCGGAAACTGCTCCGGGCTTTCCAGCCATCCGGTTAGCCAGCAACTGTCGGCATCGGATAATTCCTGTAACGAAAAACCTTGTAAGTCCAGAAAGGCAGCTCTTCCCGCAAGACTCTCGGACAAGGTCTTCAGCACCTGCCACTGTTGTGAACCGGTGAGGATAAATTGGCCGGCTCTCTCGGGAGAACGGTCTACGAAGCGCTTGATGGCTGACACCAGCTCGGGAGCATACTGAATTTCATCAAGAATTAGAGGCGAAGGATGGTTGAGCAGAAAAAGATCCGGATCACGTCTGGCCCCCTCAAGGTCGAGGCTGGCATCAAACACGACATAATCATACTGTGGAAACAGATGTTTAAGGAGCGTTGTCTTGCCCACCTGGCGGGCACCACTGACAACGACTACCGGAAAATTTTCCGTCAGACGGGCTAAACGGGTTGAAAGAAGTCGGTTACGATACATATCTTGTATATTAGTGACAGCATCATTAATATGCAAGGTATTTTCAATCCAATGACTCGCGTAACAGATTTCTCAAGATTTTATGTTCAAAATCCAAGTAATCATGAGGCTAAAAGATCTTTAGAACTCGACAGCCTACACCGCCTGCAGCACAAAACATTTCAGATATTCCGACTCCGGGAACGACAGCAACACCGAGTGATCCGCCGCCTGACTGCAGGTCTCCACCAATCGCACTTCACGCTTTGCCAACCGGGCCGCCTGAATCAGCATATCACGGAACGCTTCGCGCCCCATGTGGTACGAGCAGGAGCAGGTGATCAGGTAGCCACCCGGCTCCAGCAGTTCCAAGGCGCGGCGGTTGACGGTCAGATATCCCTTGGTCGCCTCGGCGATATTCTTGCGGCTTTTAACAAAGGCAGGGGGGTCCATGACGATCACGCCGAACCGGCGCCCCTCCTGATGGAGCGAACGAAGCCGCTCAAAGGCGTCGCACTCCTCGAACTTCACCCGGTCCGACACCTTGTTCAGCTTGGCGTGACTGCTGGCCTGCCCTACGGCTCTTGCCGAAATATCGACCCCGAGGACCGATGCTGCCCCGAACGATGCGGCATGAATCGCCCAACTCCCGGTATAGCAGAAACAGTCGAGTACGTTCTTTCCGGCGCTGATCTCCCGCAGCAGCAGGTGGTTCTGTTTCTGATCCAGAAAAGCTCCGGTCTTTTGCCCTTCGCGCAAGTTTACCTGAAACGCAAGACCGTTTTCTTCCATATCAACCCGTTCCGGTATTTCACCCCACAACGTTTCAATCTTTTCGTCCAGCCCTTCCAGCTTGCGGACGCCGACATCGTTACGGGCAATGATGCCGAGTGGTTCAAATATCTTCCGCAGAGCAGCCACAATAAGCTCGCGGCGACTGTCCATACCGGCCGAAAGAAACTGTGCCGACAGGTAATCTCCGTATCTGTCCACTACCAATCCCGGCAGAAAATCGCTCTCGCCATAGATGGCGCGATAGGTAGTCAAACCGGGATAACGTGCCGTGCGGTGGGTCAGAGCTGCGGCAATACGCCCTTCATAGAATGCCGCTGTGTCGATTTCCTCCCTTTGCCGCGAGACCAACCGGAAAGCGATTAACGAATGCGGGTTATAATGGCCGACACCGATAAATATACCGGCCGCATCATACAGCTCTGCGGCGACACCGGCAGAACAATCTCCCGCGATCTCGCGGATCTCATTACTGAACACCCAGGGATGACCGGACTTGATACGGCGCTCTTCATTTTTGTTGAGGGTGATTCTCGTCATGTGGGGTCCTCTGCTTGCGCAACTATCTGCAAGATTTGAATTATTTACGCTGTCAGACTTGACAGACAATGGTAATCCCTTGTACACCATTATGCACAAAATTACTTTCACAAACAGCAAAGGACACGCATGATTGATCCCAACATACTCCTCATGTTTTTTACTACTTCGGTGCTGCTCGCTCTCTCCCCCGGTCCGGACAACCTTTTTGTCATGACCCAGGCCGCCCAGCAGGGGCGCAAGGCTGGTCTGCTCGTCACACTGGGACTCTGCACCGGGCTTCTGGCCCACACCGCAGCGGTTACGTTCGGCTTGGCGGCTCTCTTCAAAACTTCGGCAGCCGCCTTCACAGTTTTGAAATTTGCCGGAGCCGGATACCTGCTTTATCTGGCGGTGCTATCCTTCAGGGCTGGAACCGAAACCGGACCGACTGCTGCTGCCGATCGTTTGGGCACCGGCACCCTTTACCGGCGCGGCATCATCATGAACATCACCAATCCAAAGGTGTCGATCTTTTTCCTCGCATTTCTGCCGCAGTTTGCCGACCCGGCCAAAGGGCCACTGCCACTACAACTCCTGTTGTTGGGGGGGATTTTTATCGTCGCTACAATCATAGTTTTTGGTGCAATCAGCCTTCTGGCAGGTATTTTTGGGGAAAAGTTCCGAAAATCAGCTTTTGCACAAAAAGTGCTTAACCGTGCGGCGGGAGGGATTTTTGCCGGATTAGCGCTTAAACTGGCACTGGCGCAACGCGTATGACGGCCGCTACCCTTTACATCATTGCCACGCCGATCGGAAACCTGGAAGACATAACCTATCGGGCCGTGCGGATCCTGGGGGAAGTAGACCTTATCGCCGCCGAAGACACCCGACACTCGCTCAAACTGCTCAATCACTTTGGCATCTCCAAGCCGCTGACCTCTTATTTCGACCATAATCAACAGTTTAAAGGTGAGCGGATCCTGAACGCACTGCGGCGGGGGAAATCTGTGGCGCTGATATCTGATGCCGGCACCCCCTGCATCTCCGACCCCGGTTTCCAACTGGTTCGTGATGCCGTAGCCGAGAATATTCCGGTAGTTCCGCTTCCGGGCGCCTGTGCCGCCGTGGCCGCCCTGGCGGCTTCCGGCCTGCCGACCGACAACTTTACCTTTGCCGGTTTTCCACCATCCCGCCAGGGAAAGCGACGCACGTTTCTATCCTGCATGAGCGATCTCCCCGGCACACTGGTTCTGTACGAAGCTCCCCATCGCCTGGTTCAAACCCTGAGCGACATTCGCGAGGTACTGGGGGAGCGGCAGGTGATAGTTGCGCGGGAACTGACCAAGATCTATGAAGAGTTTATCCGCGGCAACGCATCGGAGGTTATCGCAGCTGTTTCGCAGGACATTGTGCGCGGCGAAGTTGTTATTTTGGTCGCACCTGGTAAAATCACGCATCAGGAGTCAGAACCGCTCGAAAATGTTCTCCGGCGCTTGATGGCCGACGAAACAGTTTCAGTCAAGGACGCGGCAAAGCAAGCTGCCGCAGTTGCTGGAGTTTCCCGCAGTGAAGCGTATGCTGAAGCTCTGAAATTGAAAAACGATGCAGATTCGGGATTCTAAACTTTCTGTACTAATATTCCTACCTGCTTCTTTACCAATAGGGAACTTACGGCCACTGCTGCCAGGATGCCGTACCCTTGAGTGAGCGGAGCGAATCAAATACCCCATGATTTAACCTAAATACGCTAAATACATGACTGTTACTGCGTTCAGGCAGATTGACATATTGACTAATAGTTGTATTAGTGTCAAAAAGGTGCTCGCTACATATCAGCAGTAAAACAACAGATAAAAGGAGTTTAGCATGGCTAAAGCATCTGCCCGCCACATTCTGGTGGCAACCAAAGAAGCGTGTGAGGCGCTGAAAACAAAGATCGAAGCGGGGGAGGATTTTGCAGCATGTGCCCGCGATAATTCCCAATGCCCTTCCGGCAAGGATGGCGGCAATTTGGGTGAGTTCGGCCCGGGACAGATGGTAAAAGAGTTTGATGACGTTGTGTTTTCCGGCGAAGTAGGGAAAATCCTCGGGCCGGTAAAGACTCAGTTCGGCTATCATTTAATTGAAGTCACCAAGCGTTCAGAATAACAAAAGGATCTATGTATCATGAAGTTACTGGACGGGAAAAAATGTGCTGAAAGCCTGATAACGGATATATCCAAACGGGTTGCCGTGTATGTCGGTTCTGGCTTGCGCAAACCGCATATGACCGTGATTCTGGTCGGGGAACATGCACCCAGTGAATCATATGTAAAATCGAAAATAAAATCATGTGCAAGTGCTGGTTTTGAAAGCGCTCTGCTCCGTTTTCCGGAGTGCATTACAGAGCCTGAACTTCTGGCAAAGATTGCCGAGATCAATGCCGACCCTGCCACTGATGGCCTGATTGTGCAACTGCCGGTGCCGAAGCATATCAACCCGCAGAACATCATCAATGCGATTGACCCGGGAAAGGACATCGATGGTTTTCATCCCACCAATTTTGGCCGTATGACATTGGGGCAGAAGGCTTTCCGCCCGGCCACCGCTTATGGCATCTGCAAGCTGCTTCAGTTTTACGAAATACCGGTCAAAGGGAAGCATTGTGTTGTTATCGGCCGTTCTAACATTGTCGGTAAACCTATTTCGATCATGCTTTCAAACGATTTCGAAATCGGCAATGCCACCGTCACCCTTGCACATATCGAAACTCCACGCGAACTCCTGCTGGATGAGACCAGGCGGGCAGATATCATCGTTGTGGCGGTCGGTATTCCCGGTTTTATTACCGAGGATATGGTTAAAGACGGGGTTGTCATGATCGATGTCGGCATCAATCGGCTTGATAACGGCAAGCTGGTAGGGGATGTGGATTTTGACAGCGTCAGTAAAAAATGTTCCTGGATAACCCCGGTGCCTGGCGGCGTCGGCAGAATGACCGTGGCAGCGTTGATGGTTAATACGCTAATGGCGTACAAGGATAATTTCGATCTAGTTTAGCATCATGTTTTTATGAAGATACTAAGTGTTTAACTTCATTGGTTTTTTAAAAGATCTCTCGCAGCAAAAATATCTTGATTTTTGAATTGTGACCAAAAGTGTACCAGAGGGTGTACTAACCTAGTAATGTGGCTCTGTGTAGCACGACTTTCTTTAAATTTAACTCCAATGGTTTTAGCCTATAGTATTTGATCGCTTTTGTACAAGACTCTGTGTCGCTAATAAAGAAGAGCCGCCCTTCTATCATGAGGGCGGCTCTTCTTCATAATGATGTTATCTTATGTACGACATTAAACTAAAGTCCCTCGTAGAATCTAGGACACCCGAGTAGGTGCTTCTGCTACAGGTGAGTGGTCGAACTTTTCTTTTCCCGTTGCCTTTGTTTCTTGTGCTGATAGCGCTCTTTATGCGTGATAATGTTGTCAATCTCGGCAGGATTGTCAGTCTGCTCTCGGATCTTGAGTAAATCAGCAATACTCATTTTTGAATAACCTGACGCCGCCCACTTAGCTAGACCGTCTAATCGGTGTTTGCAATATTCCGGATCGACATATTTTTTGGAAATTGATGCCGAGTTCCTTTCACGGATATCGGTTGTGGCGATAACACGACTATGGATTTCAGAGCGAAGCGCTTTCGACTCACTCGTTTGCATCGCCGGTCTAATGTTTTGCGAGATTTTCGCCTTAGTTTCAGCTGTTACGCAGAACCCGTTTGGACCTCTACCGCCAAGAGTCAAATTTACAAGTGATCCATCGGCCATGCAGCGACGACCTAGTTTCGAGATTGTCGCATACTCAAGAGCGAACGCTTCAGCTTCAGTAAGCCCGTCCTGAATAATGGTAGTGATAAAGTCGAGGCCGTTTTCCCAAAGGTGCCGGATCGCCATATATACCGGTTGATGTCCGGACGGAGCCACAAGGCGATGCGATAACGCGCGCTGACCATGACCCTTTCCGACGTAAAACGGAACTTTCGAAACAGATTCGCTTAAGATGTAAACATAGTACGGATTTTCGGCTGCATATTGGCTTGAGTTTTCCATTGATCACCTCTCCTTTCGTCATTGTTAAACTAGACACGAAAGTCGAGAGTGAGGCTATAACGAAGAAGAATATTTACTCCACATCAACATTCTTGATTCCATCCGGTCTCCAGCTGGGTGGTATTACATGAGACCCAGCCTTTTCTTTCCCAGGCAACAGACTTCCAAACGTCACTGACATTCTGCCGAATTTGTCGTTAAGGTTATCCATAGCTTGAGTCGCGAAAAGTTTCTTCCGTTCATCCTCGAATAATGGTAGCTGCTCGGCCTGATGTTTCAGATTACTCAAGCTGATTCCCAAGAGCCTTACAGGTTGTTCCAGTTCGACTGTATCGAGAATACTTAGCGCAGCGCGATGGATCTCGTCGCTGAGGTTGATATAGTGTTTCAGCGTTGTCTGTTTACCCCATGATGAGAAGAAATCAGCGTACCGCACGTACAGGTGGATCGTCTTACCGCTGACGTTATATCGTCTTGCACGGCTTCCTACCATATCACTTAGTTGAAGAAGGAATCGTCGGATTTCTGCCGGATCAGAGATATCACGTTCGAGGGTGCTTGAGTGGCCGACGCTCTTAACGTCATTCTCATCCGCGAATTGAACGACCGGCGAGTGGTCTATGCCTTGACCCATTTGCTTCAGCCGTTTACCGATTATCCCAAACTTGCGCGTTAATCGAGCCTCATCGGTACGACCCAATTCACCGAAGGTATAAATCGACAGCATATTGAGGTGCCGTTGCATCTTCTTGCCGACACCGCAGAGCTCTTGAATCGGCATACGCTCCAGTGTACGTGCAACGTTCTCTGGAGTGATTATGGTCAGGCCGTCAGGCTTCTGCATGTCCGATGCAAGCTTCGCCAGAAGCTTGTTTGGGGCAATGCCGATTGAGCATGTAATGTCGAATTGATGCTTAATCCGGGCTTTGATTAGGTAGGCAATGTTTTCGGCTGTACCGAAGATCGACAGCGAATGTGTGACGTCCAACCAGCTTTCGTCGATGCTGAAAGCTTCGACCTCAGGTGTGTAGTCACGGAAGATCTCTTTCATTTTTGTGGAAGTGTGTGTGTATTTTCGATTATCACCGACGACGATGATCAGCTCCGGACAGGTTCGCTTACCTTCCCAGATCGCCATGCCGGTTTTAACGCCTTTAGCTCTGGCTTCGTATGAACTGGTCGTGATTACAGTCCTGCCGTGACCACCCACTACAGCTATGGGTTTACCGCGCAGTTCTGGATTTGCCGCTTGTTCGACAGACGCAAAGAAAGCATTAGCGTCTATATGCATAACTGTTCGGTGCTCCATGCTCAGTAACCTTCGATTCGACTCAGCTCCCAAGTTTGTTCGGCGGTATTGTACGTTAATTCGTACAGACCACCTTCATCACGCACGGAGAAGTGCAAACGTTTGGCACTTCCTTTCAGATCAGTCCAGGTATACGTAGTCTCAAGTATATCATGTTTGCGGTTATGCCAGTCAAACCAGACCGGTTTAATTGAATGACCGGGTCCAAAGACGACAGCAACCCGTATAGGCTCTTTTATTCGCACAACTTACTCCAGATCGCGATAGACGCCGACCACCTTACCGATGATAGTGACGTCGCTGGAGCCTTCCGGAATGATTATCGGTGCCATGCTTGTGTTCTCAGGTTGGAGACGGATCTTACCTTTTTCGCGAAAGAACCGCTTCAAAGTCGCTTCACCTTCAAACATCGCGACAACTATGTCTTGGTTTTCGGCAGTAGGTTGAGGACGGACGAGCACCAGGTGTTGATTTCCGATTTATAGGGTCTTCAATCCCCTGATTATTTGAACTTTTA
>JAFLLC010000017.1:0-6202 GCA_019162745.1 Deltaproteobacteria bacterium
CTGATTTATATCGACTACATTCTTAAAATGTCCGCCTTGGACAGAAAAGCTACTATAGTTAGGGAGCATTAATATTTTAGTAGCTCCCAGGTCCCAATACCCGGAAAGATTCACAACTCCACCAATGAGCTGATTATTTGATGTAGTCTGGACAAAATAACCCCATGCAGATACATTAATTGTTCCGTTATTAGTAAAAGTGCCGGTTGAGTCGTCGTAGAGCCTCGAGGCATCAGTAATGTTTACTATGCCATCGTTTTGGAAATGAGTGTACTTGATGGAGACGGGGGTGTTTGTTGAACCATCGCCGATTGTAAACACTCCATCAGCGGATGGAGTACCAGAAAGGCCGGCCAATAGAGGATAACCAGAAATATTAGCTTTAGCGATTACTACCTTGAATACGGATGGCCCCCCAGTAAGTTGTCCATTTTTTAAAACGTCAGCCAAAGTGTCCACCCCGGTACCGAGTGTTTGCAGGCCATCAGCAACAGTAACTGGAATCTTAGTCTGTTCAGTAAGGTCCTCACCCCACAAATAGAGGAAACTCGATATATAATAGCCTTGTGCAGCCCGAACCTGCCCCGGAGTTGTAAAAAAGCCTCCGGTGACAGAGATGGCCAGCAGAAATACCACACCAAAACGCCTGAGCCGTTCGCTCAGCAACCTGCCCGTCACACAGCTCTTTTCCTGTCTGCCGCATAGCGCTGTCCGCACCAGCTGTATAATAAGATTCATCATAGTAGTTTTCCTCCAGCCGGACACGCTGCACTGCTGCCCGGCTTCTGTGTCGCTGTTCCTGCGCGCTGCTGCTGCCGGGTCAATAGGCAACACTACCCGTGCTAAAGGCATTGGTGGCAATGTAGAATGTATTGGCCGCTACATACACCAGTTCAATAGCTGCGCCTTTGGCAGTGAACGTCACCGTTCCGCCTATATTAACCGTCAAATCCACCGAGTATATGGTGCAGTCAGTTGATTTCACACTGAACCCGTTCGGTCCGCCCATAAATCTGAAAGTATCACCGATTGACAACGTGCCTGCGGCAGGCAGAGTGACGGCCACCGGAAGTGTGGCATGAACCAGGAGATACTTGAGATTGCGGATCGGGGTCAGAGTGGCGGCAGTAATGATGCCGGTCCATGGTGCCGGTACACTGGTCAGCTGAGAAGCATCCAATGACGGAAGTCTGGCCGGACCATCCAGCTGGACGACGTTATTGGTGGCAGTGCCGACATTGAGCGCAGCCGCCGTGCCCAGACCGGTGATATCGCTCGATGGAATCGTAGCAGAAGCGGTCATGGCGCTGGTGGCAGAGCCTTTTACATAGCCGGTCAGCGTCGTCGCTCCGGTGCCGCCGTTGGCGACTGCCAGCGTGCCTGCCAGAGTGATGGTGCCGCTGCCGGTAACCGGTCCGCCAGAGGTGGTGAGGCCGGTGGTGCCGCCGGATACATCAACGCTGGTGACCGTGCCGGATGTGTTCGTCACGGTACCCAACTGACCGTCTAAACCCATTACGACAGTTTTAGGAGTAGTGAGGCCTCCACCCGCGACACTGTAAATACCCGAGATGAAGGTCTTGGTATGTTGCCAATCGCCGATGCGAATGGTATTGCCTTCACCCGAGTACCCATCATGGCCGATGTGGATGTTGTAATCTCCGGTCGTCAGCATTGAACCTGCATAATCACCTATACCTATATTGTACGAGCCGGTTTTATTCTGTATAAGAGCCCCGGCCCCAAGAGCGGTATTACGTATCCCGTTGATAACAGATGTTGGGTTGTTATCGCGTAGACTACCAGATCCGATGGCCGTGTTTCTGGAGGGATAATTTGCAACATAAAATTTTTGCGAACTCAATGCATAGGCACCTATTGCAACGTTAGAAGATGCTCCTGTGTTTGCGCCCAAAGCAGAATACCCTAAAGCAGTATTTTCATAACCGGCCGTATCGGAGAATAAAGCTTGACTACCACCCATGGTGTTATCACGAGAATCAGACTGCAGTTGCACTTTAGTTAACAATGATCCGTCCACTGCCGGCAACTTTCCCGAAATATTTACCGCAAGCCCAAGGTTGATCCTTGCCGTAGGAGCATCTGATGCCCCGGTGCCACCCTGACTGACGGGCAGAAGTCCTGCGGTGGCAGCCATGTACTGGTTATTTCCCACGTATACCAGATCAAGGGTTGAACCCTGTCCACCTTTCGTATTCGTAGTTGTATCCAGCGCAGAAGTGTACAGATAGCCATTATTTTCTAATGACACGAGTTTATTGCCGTCACTGGAAGAAGCAAGGGAAGTCCAGGCGCGGCTGGTATCATTCATTCGCGCCGTCCAGGTAACACCTGAGTCGATGGAGGTGTAGAGATAACCCTTATAAACCTGTGCCAGCAGTTTCGTGCCATCACTGGAAGAAGCTACCGTTTCCCATGTGCGGGTCATGTCATTCATACGTTCAGTCCAGGTAACACCTGAGTCGGTAGAGGTGTAGATATAGCCGTTTTCCACAATCGCCACTAGCTTGCTGCCGTCACTGGACGAGGCAACGGAATACCAGTTGCGAACCGGTGATCCAGTCATCTGGGGAGTCCAGGTAATTCCTGAATCGGTGGAAGTGTAGAGATACCCGCCATAGACGACCGCCGCCAGTTTGGTGCCATCACTAGAAGATGCCACATCTATCCATTGGCGACTCAGATCATTCATGCGTACAGCCCAGGTAACTCCAGAGTCAGTAGAGATGTAGATATACTCACCTTTTACAACCGCTACCAGCTTACTGCCGTCATCGGAGGAAGCGACATCTTTCCAGTATTTGGCACTAGTGTATATAATCGTCCAGGTAACACCTGAATCACTAGACGTATATATACCTTCATTACGTGCAACTGCCACTAGCTTGCTGCCGTCAATGGAGGAAGCAACAGACAACCACCGACGTGGTAGATCATTCAGACGTTCGGTCCAGGTAACGCCCGAATCGGTTGAGGTGTAGATAAACCCCTTGGAATCTGAAGTTCCATCCACAACTGCTACCAGTTTACTGCCATCACCGGATGAAGCGACACCGGTCCAATATCGATATGCATCAGCCATCCGCGCCCTCCAATCGACTCCGGCGGCAGTGGTAGAGAGAATTGTCATGCCGTTGGTATCGATCTGCCACCCACCGGTCCCGGAACCGACTATACTGAACCGTTCGCCCACATTGGGCGCGACGGGTAAAGTGAAGGTTGTCAGGGCTGCGCTGGTGGCAACATAGCCGGTATTGGCTACGATAGTCTGGCTGGTTCCAACAATACTGTTCCATGTTGAGTTGGGAAGAGTCGCCCAGGATGCCGCACTGCCGCTGGAGGTGAGAACCTGACCGCTGGTGCCGACCGAGGTAAGCCCGGTACCGCCGTTGGCAACCGGCACCGTACCCAGAGTGATATCCGGGGTTGTGCTGCCATTGGTGATATTCAGCCCGGTGCCGACAGTTACGTTGGTGACCGTACCGGATGTGCTCGCCACGGAACCCAGCTGACCGTCTGAACCCATTACGACAGTTTTAGGAGTAGTGAGGCCTCCACCCGCGACACTGTAAATACCCGAGATGAAGGTCCTGTTCTGGTTGGCATCACCGATGCGGATAGTGTTGCCTTCGTCGGCAACACCGTAATTGCCGATGTCAATGTTGTAATTGCCGAAGGTTAGATCTCTGCCTGCCCTATAACCGATGCCAATATTATTTTTACCGATTGTGTTGTTATATAAAGAGTCAGCTCCGATGCCAATATTGTAAACGCCAGTATCTGTTGATACTGGTTGATTAGAAGCTAAACTGGATGCACCAATAGCAATATTATAAGAAGAAAATGCAACACCAGAATTATTATAGCTTTGATTATTCAGTGACCAGTGGCCCAACGCTATATTTTCGCTGGAAGCGGTATTTGCAGCAAGTGCATTATTACCGGCGGCAACATTGTTACTACCAATTGTATTGGCTGATAGTGCAGTTATCCCGACAGCAGTATTTGAATTACCTGTTGTGTTATATCTCAGCGCTCCGGAACCCAATGCCGTGTTGTTAACGCCTGAAGTTATGGAAAGCAGCGTATTAGTCCCTACTTTAGCATTGTCGGCTGCAGATGAAGAGATTTGAACATTAGTCAGCTTTGAACCATCCACGGCCGGGAGTTGGGCTGAACCATTCAGCTGGACAACATTGCTGGCTGCGGTGCCGACGTTGAGGGTTGCGGCGCTGCCCAAGCCGCTCACGCGGGCTACCGGTACAGTGCCGGTGGTAATTGTGCCCAGGGTCGTAATGTTGGTAGAACCGGCCCAGGTCGAGAGCGCTGTATCCTCAACATTGGGAAGGCCGACATCGCTCTTTGTCACCGCAAGATCAGTTTTGACCTGTGCGGGAGTTTTTACCGTCAGTGCGCCGGTGCCATTACCGGCCAGATAGCTGCCGCTGGTCACGGTATTTAAACCGGTTCCGCCGTTGGCGACTGCAACCGTACCGGTTACATTGGCTGCTGTGCCGGTGGTGTTCTGGTTAAGTGTCGGGAAATCGCCGGCAACCGCTGCGGTGACTGCAGAACCGTTACCCTTGAGTATGCCGGTTGCTGCTGTGGTGTCTTTGGTGCTGGCCGGGAAGGTGTGTTTGTGATCTTCTCTCGCATATGTTGTTGCTGTTCCGACCGTACCGGCATCGCTGTATGCCTGTGTGGTGACAGTCGTTGCGGCAGATGGTGCCGCTGTAGTCGCTATTGTTCCCAGTTGTCCGTCTGAACCCATTACGACAGTTTTAGGAGTAGTGAGGCCTCCACCCGCGACACTGTAAATACCCGAGATGAAGGTCTTGGTCTGGTTGGCATCACCGATGCGGATGGTGTTGGCTTCGGCTGCTACACCTATGTTGCCGATGTCGATGTTGTAATTCCCGGTGGTCAGGTGGCCGCCTGCCCCATAGCCGATGCCGATATTATTTGCACCGGTGGTAATTAATTCAAGCGTGTGAGCCCCAAACGCCGTGTTTTTTACGCCAGTAGTTGTTGATGTTGGATTGTTGTTCATCAGGCTCGCATATCCGACGCCAGTATTATATGATGAATAGGCGCTTCCTGCATCGTAAAGCTGACTCATCAATGCATAATAGCCAACAGCTACGTTTGCTGACGCTGAGGTGTTTTTGTTCAAGGCACCATGGCCTATGGCGGTATTGTTGTTACCAGTTGTATTCCCATTCAATGACACCGTGCCGGCCTTGACGTTGAAGTTGGCATCCGATAGGAGTTTTATTGCAGTCAGCTGCGAACCATCAACAGCCGGGAGTTTGGCTGAACCATCAAGCTGGACGATATTACTGGCTGCGGTGCCGATGTTAAGGGTTGCGGCGGTGCCCAGGCCGCTAATATCGGTCGAGGGAATTGTAGCGGAGGCGGTCATGGCGCTGGTGCCTGAGCCTTTTACATAGCCGGTCAGCGTCGTCGCCCCGGTGCCGCCGTTGGCAACTCCCACCGTGCCTGTAACCGAAGTAGCAGATGTTGCAGTGGTGGCGTTACCGGAGAGCGCTGCCGTGATGTTGCCGGCGATGAAGTTGCCGGAAGCGTCACGTTTGACGATTGTGCTGACAGTATTGAGGTTAGTGGCGGCGTTAGCAAGTACTGCTCCAGCAGATACATTTGCGGCAGTCTGACCGCCGACAGTAGCAACAGTCGTGGCAACCTGGGTGCCGGTAACATCACCGGCAAGTGCGCCGCTAAAGCTGGTTGCAGTGGTCGCTGTAGTCGCCGATGTTGCAGTTGTTGCGTTGCCGGTCAGAGCGCCAGTGAATGTAGGAGCTGTTACAGTGCCGGTGAAGGTTGGCGAGGAAGTGGAAGTCTTGGCGTTGAATGTTGCCCAGTCCGCAGCGGTGAGATAGCCCGACTGACCCGATGTGGCAGCAGGCATACTGCTGCCCGATGCGACCCAGGATGTACCGTTGTAAATCATGAGGTCTTTGATGTCGGTGTCATACACTGTCAAGCCTGATGCTGGTGAGGGGATAGCAATACGTTGAACTGTCGTCATGCGCGGTGGCAGGAATCCCTTGGTAGTTGAGAATACATCCAGTGCTGCGGTTGCAGCAGGAGGATCAATGCCGATGCCGACTGATCCGGCGGTATATACGGCATCAGAACCATTGAGTGAGAAGGGACTGGCACC